>CAYGNU010000062.1:0-13382 GCA_964351175.1 uncultured Roseivirgaceae bacterium
AATGAATTTAATTAAAAACTTAAACTGGCGCTACGCCACCAAAAAGTTTGATGCCTCCAGATCTATTAATGTTTTAGACCTGGAAAGGCTAAAGGAAGCAGTACGATTATCGGTTTCATCATACGGCCTTCAGCTTTATAAAGTACTGATTATTGAAAACAAAGAGGTGAGAGAAGAACTGCGTAAGGCATCATGGGATCAGTCTCAAATCACAGATGCCTCATGCCTATTTGTATTCTGTAATTATACCGACAACTACAGTCATTTTGTAGATAATTACATCAAGCTTATTGCTGAAACACAAGATACAGACCATACTGGCTTAACAGATTATGGCAACACAATAAAAGATTCTATTAGTAAAATGAGCAGGGAAGAGCGTAAGAGCTGGGCTGAAAAGCAAACTTACCTAGCACTTGGCAACCTGATTGTGGCGTGTGCTGAATTCAAACTGGACGCGTGTCCCATGGAAGGGTTTGATAAACAAGCCTACAACCGCATACTTGGCTTGGATGAAATGGGACTGAATGCCTCTGTCATTGCTCCTGTAGGATATCGATCTAAAGATGACTGCACACAGTTCAGAGAAAAAGTAAGAAAACCAGCCGATCAACTATTTCAAACCATATAATGATGAAGATTTTTAGAATTCTTACTTTGATTATCATTCTAATAGCTTGTGTTTCTGGCAGAGAGGCACAAGCTCAAGAAAAAGTTTCAACCAGCAAATTTCAATACCTCCAATTTGAGGAGAGCAGCTTAAATTCGGTACATGCCATCAGGCTTACGCTAGATATACCTGATGGATTTAAACGAACAGGCTTTTTAAACCATAGTCCTGTTTTTCACGAACACCCTTTCAATGTTTCAACAGCGGCAGTTTATGATTCTATGACCATTATAATGGTGCATGCAGAGGCCCTGGGAGATAGCTCTGGCTATCTTAACTACAGCTATATGGAGGCTACTAGACTGAATGGCATAGAATTTTACTCAAAAGATAACTGTGTAGAGATAACAGAAGCATTGCTATCAGATGCTAAGGACCTACAATTTTTTCAAAATGAAGGATTCGACTTTTACCCGGCTGTATACTTAAGGCAATACTTTAAAACTACTGATGATGGTAACGCTGAATTTGTGTTGAGCTATGGAGAAAGGGTCTGTGATTGTTCAGAAACCACCATAAATGAGGCTTTTAAACAACAATTTATAAGAAGGCTGACCAATACGGTTAACTTGACGGAACAAAAGAAATAATATAATAAACTCAAAAAACTCATGCCGCACTTTATAATTGATTGCTCTGAAAATGTATTGAAAATGCATTCTGCTGACCTAATAATGCAAAAGGTCTATGATACTGCAGTTGATACCAATCTCTTCGCGAAAGGGGATATAAAAGTCCGAATTAACCCATTCAAACATTACAACATTGGAGATGCGAGTAATTTTATCCACGTATTTGGTAACATCATGGAAGGAAGGACAGATGAACAGAAACTGAATCTTTCCAAAGTAATTGTTTCAGCACTCAAAACCATGCTCCCCAATGTGCCTATCATTTCGATGAATATAAGAGACTTTGAAAAGGCCAGTTATTGTAATCGATCAATGATTTAGTACTATTTAAGCTATGCATCTAAAAGCCCTTATTAACTTAAGTCAATGCATAACAGATAATCATAGCTCAAATTTGCTTCATGCAACAAAACATAAGATTATGAAAACTCAATCAGCTGAATTAACAACATTTAAGAAGTACGGTCTTATTACGGGCTTGCTTTACTTGGTTATCATTATTTGTGGTATGTATAGCGAAATGGTGGTTCGTGCGTCATTAATAGTACCGGGTGATGCGGCTACCACGGTACAAAACATTGCATCGAACCTGATGCTATACAGAACAGGCTTTGTCAGCGATCTGATCATGGTCATGGCAGATGTAGCTGTAGCCCTGACCTTTTATCTAATGCTGAAGCCAGTGAATAGCGGATTGGCATTGCTTGCAGCACTATTCCGCCTTACGCAATCATCTATTCTTGGAATCAATTTGCTGAATCATTTTAAAGCTATTATACTGGTTGCTGACGGCAGCTTTGCAAATGCCATGGGGCAGGAGGCTTTTAACGCACAGGTCATGCTCAACATCAATGCTCATAGTTACGGCTACCTCATTGCGCTGGTCTTCTTCGCATTAAGCTGTATGATACTTGGCTATTTATTCTTCAAATCACCATTATTTCCAAAGGTATTGGGCATACTATTACCAATCGCTGGTGCTGGATACCTGATAGATAGTTTTACTAATTTCCTTTACCCTCAATATGCAGATGTCACAGAAATCATAGTGATGGTTTCGGCCATAGTAGCTGAACTTGGATTATGTATCTGGTTGATTGTTAAGGGGATAAATGCAGCTAAAAGTGTAGAATGAATACCTTAGTTTTGGATTAAACCTTTGACGAAAAAATATGAAACAGAGATATATCACTTTGCTTATTCTGATGCTTGGCAGTCTATTTTCTGCCAATGCACAACAAATTGAATTAAATTCCGCTCAGGATTCGCTAAATCACTTGCTCAATGAGTACTATAGGCTCAATGTGATTGTATTCCAACCTAAGTCAACAATAGAAGACATCGATAAGGTCTTTGAGCTGTTTACCGATGATTTCACCTATGTGCATGAGCAATATGGAGGTGTTTATAGCCGGCAAGATCTATACAATGGGTATAAACAAAACCAGGAGAATGGTGGCTATGATGGTGAAGTGACGGATATCAAGGTCAACAACAAAATCTTTGGGTATAATGCCATTGCCGTAAGCAAAAGTTTTATGCTGAAAAAGGAGGGAAGCGTTGAAGCAGGAGATCCTCAATTGGCACTCTTTGAATTCAAGGACGGCAAAATTTTTAGAATTACGGAATACTGGAAGTAGCTTAATCCCGGGATTGAATGCGTTTGCGTATTCTGCTCAACGATTCTGGCTTAACACCCAAATAACTGGCCAAATGATATTGTGGTACCCGCTGTAGCAGGTCAGCACGCTCATTGAGTAGTTTTAAATACCGCTGCTCTGGTGATTTGGTGATGTGCGAAGCCAGCATTTCCTGGTGCTTTCCCAAATCATCTTCCATAGACACTCTGCAAATGGACTCCAGCCTCGGAAATAGTTTGTAGAGTAACTTTTCCTTTTCGTAATTAAGCACCGCCAATGTACAATCTTCCACGCACTCTAAGTAATGGTTGGCAGGCACCCGATTGATATAGCTATTCATGGAAGCAATAGCATTACCCTCCGTAAAGAAATGGGTGGTTTTGTCTTCACCATCCACCACATAATAGAGACGCACACAGCCTTGTATAGTGAAATAACTATCATTGGCAATTTGATCAGCCTTCAGCAGTAATGTGCCCTTTTTGAAGGTTTTAATAGGAATATATTGGTCTACCGCTTCGCATTCCTCTGAACTAAGGGCAATATTTTGCGACATTAACTCAGAAATCTTCATAGTATCATGAGGTTATCGATCAAACTGCAGCATTAAAATACGGATATTTTCTAAATCAGTTAAATGATAGAAGGCTGCCAACCATTTTCATTCCTCATTTCCTCCCTTCAATTGATACATGAGTTTAACATGCCGATCAAGTTCCGTTGTAAAATCTTTGTATAGAGACTTATATTTTGGACCTAGCTTAGTGCTAACCACTGATAAGGTCTTATCAGGTGTTAGTCCGCTTTTATAATCAAGATTAACTTGCTCCCAAACACTTGTCAACAATTCCGAATCTCGTATTACTGATGACGTAGTAGTTGCGTTACCATGTCCTGTTAATACAATGGAGGGGTTTAATTGCACTACCAAATTGAGGGTGTTTATCAAACTATCAATATCTCCATGGTCTGTGATCATTGGCATGTAGTCCGAGCTCAATATATCACCACCAATAATAACTTTCTGCTGCGGCAGCCACATCAAAATGTCACCAGGAGAGTGCCCGTTATTGGCAAAAAGCAACTCCACTTCAACACCTCCGAAATTTCGCTTTAGAGGCTCCTTCAATAATAAATTAGGATATACCAGGTGGGTTGTTCCTATAGTGCCATGCGTCACTTTATGATAAAACGCTACATCATAGTTTCCATACTTTTTCATGGTTTCCATGGCTTCAGTGGTGGCTATAATTTCTATATCTGCCAATGCTGCATTACCCAACCAATGATCGGCATGGCTATGCGAGTTAATAACCCAACGAACGGGCTGATCAGTTACGGATTGAATGGCCTTCTTAATTTTATTTCCAATTACTTCAGATGATCCTGTATCGAAAAGCAGTACACCATTTTCAGTAACTACAAAATGAATATTGGAATTCCAACCCTCATTCTCAGGTGTTGGCAACCCAATTGATGGTGAAACAATGCTGTAAATATTTTTGGTAATCGGGGTAACGACAAAGTCAGGGTATGCATTAACCGCCCGTGAATATTGAGTGGTGAATATTATAAAACTCAAAATGAGTAAACTTTTTGTTTTACCAATCATAGTAGGAGGTTAGTTCTTTATTTTCTTCTTTCTTGAAACATTACGAGGGAGATAAGCAGATGTTACAGATTAACATTCATTTAACAATCGAGGCGTGGCTGACTGGATTTAGATAGGAGAGATGCGAGCTTTAAATCCTTTCCGTTAGTTGACATACTACAACTTAATTCATCAAATATGCGTAAGCTATGCCATGAATTTACGCGCAATATATTGTTTGATATTTATACTATTTACTGGTATAAGTGCCATGGCCCAGTCAGAGGCTTATGAACAGGCAAAAGCTGAAAAATTACAAAAGCCATCGCCATTTGAAGCCATTATCTCAGGACCCAAGCAAGATCAAATCATTTATCAGGATGATGAGGTGGTGGCCTTTGTGCCGCTCAGAAAGCAGGCACCCGTGCACTTACTCATTGTTCCAAAAGAGAGAATACCAACATTAAATGACATTACTGAAGATGATACCATCCTATTGAGCAAACTGTTGCTTTCTGCCAAAAACCTTGCCGCAGAGTATGGTATTGATAAAACAGGCTACCGTATTGCTATAAATACCAATGAAGATGCCGGGCAATCTGTTTTTCACATTCATGTGCATTTATTGGGTGGTATGAAACTGGGGCCCATGGTAGAACAGGCCTACACTGAAAAATAGCTGCTTCACAACAGAAAAATGAAAAGCTTAAAGTAAATATTAGCTTAGATTTATATATATTGGTCTGTTGGTTTTGAGATATTTCTTTGTGATAACAGTGCACCGCTTTCATTTATTGCTTTATCTTTCATCTATCAAATTTTTCCTCAATGCCAGATAAGCTCTGATGAAGCAAACGCTATTCATTTATATTATTATTGCTATTACAGCATTGCTGTTAGTGGTTGGCAATATTTGGATCTCAGATTTTATAAATAATCAGGAGACCCAGGAATTAGAGGCCGTACATAGAAATGCTATCGATGAATTTACCGAAACCGTTGAAGGTTTTGGGCTCTTTGTTTCCTCTATTCAGACGTATATCAACGAACAAAAGGAATTTCCCGATCAGCAGCAACTCTTCAATTATGTGCGCAGTTTTTCTAGCGGCACAGAATTAGAAAATAAGTATGTAGTATCAATACTGGATACCACACATACCTTTATTTATTCATTTGACTACCATAAGATAAATGCTAACAATTTTATAGGTCAAAACCTGGAGAGCATTATTGGTCCTGAGGGTATGGCTAAGTATAGTCAAATTATGAAAGGAGATAACCTAAATCTCTTTAAGCCGCACAATTTAGTAGAAGGGCAGGTAGGCATTTCATTAAACTTTAGGATCAAAAACAAGGGCCAAACCATTGGTTATGCCACACCAGTAGTGTATTTCAATGCGGCCATTGAAGAAGTTTACAAACAGGTCAATGCAGAAAAGTTTGTATTTCGCTTTAGTACGGCCGACTCAATAGACTTTGACAGAGAGCGTGTGCATGATAACTCAAAAGTATATCACGATAGAAATGATCCACTCTACTACAAAAACTTCCAAATCACTTCAGAGGGCTTTAAATATGGTAATATCAGCATCTATGGTTATAACTTCATTATAGGTACGGCACGCAAAGAACTCAATGCATACAACTGGCTGCTGATAGCCTCAGTGCTATGGTTTATCATCTTTTCAGGCATGTTGCTTTACATCAATAATCAGTCTATTAAATTAAACCATTCTACCTTACTGATAGGCGAACAAAAAGAAGAGCTGGTAAAACTCAATAAAGAAAAAGACGGCATATTAGGCGTAGTTGCCCATGATTTACGCTCTCCCATCAATAACATTCAAGGGTTAACTCAGCTGCTCGAATCAATCAATTTAAAAGAGGATGAACCAAAACCGTATTTTGATCGCATCAAATCGTCAATAGGGCAAATGCATCAGCTCATCAATGATTTACTTGATATTAGTAATTTTCAGAATGCTGAAACCATATCGCTTCATGTTGAAGAAGTGAACATCGATGCACTATTAGCAGAACTTTTGGAAGTAGCAGAGAAAGATGCGGAACCTAAGCAGCAAAAATTAACCATCAATGCCACTAAGGGACTACTATTGAGTACTGACAGGTTTTTACTGTGGCGGGTGCTTGAAAACCTAATTTCTAATGCCATAAAGTTTTCACCAGAGGGTAAGGCCATTTCAGTAGGTGCAAAAAAGATAAACAACGCTATAGAATTTACGATACACGATGAAGGGCCGGGCTTCAGCGAGGAAGATAAACAGAAGATGTTCAGAAAGTTTCAGAAACTAAGTGCTATGCCTACGGGGGGCGAACATTCTACAGGCCTGGGATTATCAATTGTTAAAATGATTGTTGACAAACTAGGCGGTTCTATTAGAGTTGAAAGTAAAATGGGCGAGGGGAGCTGTTTTTATGTTAAGATTCCGGGTATCTAGCTTTAAGTCTAAAGCTGCGACAACTAACCTTAAAAGAGAGGAGGAGAAGAGTTTTTTCATTTACAAGGTAGGAGAGACGCACTTATTTTAGCGTTGGATCAAGTTGTTGGTTAAATGCGTGTGGCTCTAAATATGGCCACAATATTTATCTAAGTTTTCAATAGCTTCTATACTACCTTAGTACGCTGTTTTATTTAAGTACTCACAACCTTCTTTCACTTTATTTAACTCTATTAGAGAGTATGTCCAAAATAGATACAGTCTACCATCTTGACTATAATATTCTTCAGATTTAGTGAATTCAAGTATGGCTTAAAAACAATTGAATTAAAGTGTCTGAGTTCCTAAAAAAGGATTGTAATAAAGTAATCTCTTTGGTAATAACATCAGAAGATGTTCCAATTACATATTTAGCCAAATATAAACTACCATTACCATTTATTTCATTTCCCAAGTTAATTCGAATGGGTTTACCATTGCGAAATATTATGTTAAATAGATGTCTATAAAAAAGTTTAGGAGGGCTATTAGGGCCTTGAGAGAGCCGTACGGGTGATTCAGCGCGCTGGTTAATCACTTGCGCCTTAGCTTTATTGAAAACTCGTAGTGTAATTTGATATTCACTGTGTTATTGATGGGAATCACTGAAACGTAGGCTACAGCGATGGCTCAGCGGGTATTTAACCTGCCGGCCGAACGTACCGTTCGTACGGTAGACAGGTATAACAACAAATGCGAAGCATTCACGAACGCTATTTAAATCAAACACAGTTGGTGAGTAAATTATATAACACTAACTGGACGTAATCTTTTTAGAAAGAAAATTACTGGAGTACTTATTGGCTAGATCAAACTTCATGATGAATACAGAGTACTATTTAGCATAATATTCAATTATATAAGCTGGCTTATGGGATGCCGTGATTCCCTTAACATAAAATCATAGACGTTATCGTACTGCGTCCGATAACTCATTTTATGTGTAAATACTCGTTCCTCGTATTACGGAATTTACTAGACTTGTTATATAATGGCATCGCGTTATGTTACTTAGCTTTGGGTTTTGAGTAGGGGATTAATAGTTTTAGAAGAGCCTTTCTTTTTACATCTAAGCACTTCATATTATACTTAGCAGGAATGGAGCACTCTTTTGACATTATAGGCAGGAGTGATGGCTTGTGGGAATGGCAAATGTGTGCGGTTAAGAATCTAAAATCTTACACAATTTTGTAGCAAAAATACCCAAGGTTGGGTATTGATTTTGATCTCTAGCAATCCGAAGTTTAGATATTAGCTAAATCTTTATTTAAAGAAGTTCTTTAAAGAAGAGCTTCATTAGTCCAAACTCTCCTACAAATGAATACAGTAATATTATGGATAGCATTCGCCCTGGTTACTACCAATACTGTAATGGCTCAGTCTTCAGATATTGTAAGGTATTACCTTCTATACGATGTTTCAGGCAGTGTCCCTATCAATGATATACATGGTAACATCAAGGAACTAAGTAACCAGTTGATAAATATTGAAGATGGAACATCGAAGAGTCCGTTTTCCATAGAATTGATTGGGTTTGGTGAAGGCATTAGCCGATCCTCAATGGACTTGTATGAGGACGATGTGGATATTGAAAAAACAAGAAAAGAACTAGCGCAGAACTTCCAAAAGTTAAGTAGAATATCGATTGACACCAAGAGTCAACGTTACACACACCTTTTAGAAGCTCTCCTCAAGGTTTAAGAGCTAGCCGATACAGATGAAACATACGGAATATTTATTATCACTGATGGGCAATAGGAAGTAGATGATATCAAGGAAGGGGAAATTAAAAATTACAGAAATGAACTAAATAACTTAATAAAAGAATTTTGGAGAAGGAGGAAGCCGGTATTCTTAATCCAAAGTTCTTCAAAGTTTAGCAACAATTACCATCCATTGATTGAGGAGCAGGTAAATAGAGCGATTGGCGATTCGATAAAAATAGCACCAAACTATTTTTGGATAAGAAACAAAGTTGATTACGGCAAGAAAAAGTATTCCTCCATTACTAAAGAGTTCCAAAACTTCATTATTCAGGCACAATCAATTATTCAAGACAGTCACGTAGAAACGTACCCCGCAGATGATCCAATTGGGAAGCTGATTCTAATATCAGAATTATTGCAACTGAAAAACATCAAACTGCCTGCAGACGAGTCTGAAAAGAATGAAACTTATTATGATGCCGTGATAGATAATGCTGAAAAAATGGACTTAACACACTGGACGAAGTTAAAATAAAGTCGGATACCGGGCTTGAAGTAATCAAAAATGAACGTAAGCGTGTAGATAACACAAAACGAAAACGTACCAGTAAAAAAAAACTAAATGCCATAGATAAACAAGCATCTTCTGCCTATAAGAAGAAATATGGCCCTGTTTATGCAAGTCTTGGTCATTCTGCAATGATAGGTAGTATTGAAATGCCACCTACTTTTGAAAGTACGTTAGATGAAGTAAGTAACCTCCTTAACGGAGTTAAGGATATTGACGAAGCACTTCTTAAAACACTCAAAATAAAACTTGATAGAATTTTGAATTCGGAAGATCTGGCACTGATAGGTAAAGAACTCAGATCTCTAGAGATAAAGTCAATAAACGGGAATTTGGCGTTTCCTAACTTGACAGCAAGTGCTTCGCCAGCAGAGCTTACTGTACCAGCCCAACAATCGAACAAAAGTCAAAATCTTGAAGAGGCGATTATTCTAGGTCTAACGGACTATCTGATTAAGAGAACAAAACAAGAAGCTATATTTCTTTTCTACGAGCAGGTCTATCAGAGAGTATTCGCGCCAAGCACATTCATTAAAGATACTTTGTTCCATCATGTTTCAAGTTTACTTGAACCGTTAACCCCGGAAAGCAACGAGTTTTTCGAACCAGATCTAGTTTTGATAAAGGAATCATTTAATCAAGATATGGACTTGCTTCCTGGCAATTTGGTTAAGCATCCTCGTGCAAGAGAAAGTGATGGTTTGGTTGCGCTATACTATGGATCGGAACTAATCAAGAATTTAACACGAGGAGAATCGCTGGAAAAAAGTTTCGGTAACATTTTGAAACCAGGGCCTGATTATAAGGTGGGCGCTAGTCCTTGTGAAAGAGGTGGAGTAGGGGGGGGTGGTGGTATGGTGGTTTTAGAAAAGCATAATCTTGCAGCTGTTTACAATACAAACGATCCCAAGCAGTTAGCTGAACTAAGTAAATTAATTGCTATATGGATTGCTAATCAATACGATGATATCCATGTCCTAAACGATATTGATCAGATCGCGGCAAAAATACAGAATATTTATAAGGACTATCTGTATGTGAAAAAAGTGATTGAGGAGATTCAAGTGGAGATAAAATCAATTAAGCCTACTGGCAGTTTTGAAGAATATCAAGAATATAGAAGGCAACTGACGCTTCAAATTCTACAAAAATGCACTGACCTATTGATCTCCGGAGTGTCAGTTGTTGAGCACTTTACCAACGGTGATTTTGGGGAAGTGAATGATAGAATTCAGAACTCCAGTGTGACAGCAAAAACAGCTATTGAATCTTGGTTTTTGATCCTTGATAAGGAGTATGCACAAGCAGCAGCACATTTGATCCCTATGATACCGAAGGTGCCTGCAATTCAGCTAGATACAACTTGTGGTTTTTTGACAAAGTTCAAAAGATTAAAGGGAGTTGCCAGTCTAGCATCCATAAAAAATGACTTGAAAAAATTGGACGATGTTTTGAAAAATTCATCTGTGGATTTTAATAATTTTTTCTACACCTCCAAGACCAAAGATGGAGCGCTTAAATTTTTAACGGATTACCATCTACTATTCCTAGAACCGCTACTACTTCATGACGTCTCCAGCGTATCTTTGCCCAGTCGACTTTCGGGGAAAGAGGATTTGATTGCTGCCTATCCTAAGTTAAATGATCTCGACAACAAGATAATAGCAAAGATTCTAACTGTTAACGAAATAGAAACGAACTATCAGGATTGGCGCTTCCTGCAAAGTGCAGATCATGCCACATTCAGAGCTGATTTTGTAACAGGGCGCGAATGGCAAATAAAATTGCCGGGGAATATGACCATTCAGGATGTTATAACAATTTACAATGATGTTATTAAGAAATACGAAAATACCATCACAAACATTGGAAATCTCTACCAAGATTTAAAATCAAAAAAAATAGATGGCAAAGATTACGACCCGGTTGTCAAGGAGCATATTGCCCTTTTGCTAATGAGGTATTTTTCAATTGATGGATTGGATGAAAACCTCAAAAAATTAATTTCAATTGCAGGTGAAGTCAGCACTGCAAATACAGCTGGAGATGTGGAAAGAGCTTTTCAGAAGTATGCATTACCGGTAGCTAGTTATCGTATCAAAAGAAAAGAGCGGACCTCATGGATGATAAATGCATATCTTGGTGCAGGACCTTCCTATTATAAATCAGAAGACGATATTGAATTCACAATTAATGCGCCAATAGGCTTAGAATTTGCGAAGAGCTTTAAATCAAAAAGAGGGTCATGGTCATTATTCCTGCCATTGTTGGATGTTGGTAACGTTGTAAACTATAGAATAGATGAAATTAAAGCTTCCGGGACAGGTGACGATAGGAGCTTTAAATTTGAAAACATAGTTTCTCCTGGAGCATATGTAGTCTTTGGTCTTTCAAAAAGATTCCCTTTTAGTTGGGGTATTGGATACCAAACGAATCCTGACCGAATAAATACTTTTTTAGCGTTCGACTTGCCTTTATTTAGGTTGAAGTAGTCCATGACTAAGAAAGTTCCTTTACAAGTGCTATGTATAGGTTACTTAGCTTTGACTTGCGAGCGGGATTATTGGTCTTAGACAAGGCTTTCTTTTTGCTTCTAAGCACTTCATATTATACTTAGCAGGAGTAGATCACTCTTTTGACAATTTTGGCAGGAGGGAAGGGTTGAGGGTAATGGCAAATGTGTGCGTGCTGCGGTTAGAGCATTTACTATTATAAATTTCTTTTTATTGAAATATCATATTGGTGTGAGACGCACTATAATTAAAATAGCATAGAGTAGAGTATGTAGTAATGACTACTGAGTCGTTCATGTTGATAAATCATTATCATCACTGAAATCTAATATTTTATAATCTTCAGGCCGAATGTGCTTGACTATCTCCAGAAATTCAATAAACGGTTTGGCTATAGCCAGGGTATCTTGATATGTAGTTTCTATTATCTCATTTGGCAGTGTCCAATTGCCACTTTCAAAACCTACATAAAACCCTAAGTTCTTCAACCTATTAGCATCCTTCCACCATTTACTAAAATCATCAAGTTTAACATTTTTTAATCCCACAGCAATCAATACTGATGATAATGTAACATTTAAAACAAATGAGAATACCGACTTTCTCTTTCTGAAAATATCAACGAACAAATTTTTAAACTTCCATAGCTTTTCAATTATAGGTTGAATTTCAGCTGCCTCTTTATGCTTTCGTTTGTGGTCATAAAAGAATGGCTCAACATTAAATGGAATGGTAATGTTAAAATATCCTGCTAGCAACAACATACATTTAATACATTCTTCAACTGACAATATTAGGAGTGAATTGGCAATTCCAAAGTGATTATTCTGAGATGCCAGTTGAGCAACATTATAATGTGCTAACGCATTATTATAAGTTTCTTGAGCACCAATGTATAGTTTATCCTTAGATATAGACTTAAATAATTCATTTTCCATATATTTATAATTACATTTTAAATATAATTAATATTCATTGGAGCACTCAATAATAACTGGTAATTACATAGAAAACATCCTTTGTGAAAATTTCCTTGATGTAGAAACCAATAGGATCAGAGTTAGGCCACTTCCAAATCAAGGATTACCAATAAACATTGTTATTGAATGTTTAAAGAAAATAAGAGAGGCATATCCCCTTGGCACAAAATTTAAAACTATAAATGTTAAGGTTTGTAAAAAGCCTGATGGTAGAATCTATTTAAGAGCAAAAGATCAAATGATTTATAAGTTTGAAAAATAATTTATGGCGAGTAGAACTATCTCAAACACTGTTATAAAACAATTATTTGCGCTCTCAGGTAATCAATGTAGTTTTCCTGGTTGCCTCCAAAATATTTATGACATTGAAAATAAAGTTTTACTAGGTCAAATGTGTCATATAGTAGCTGTTAATCCCACAGGTGCTAGATATAAATTAAACTTCACTGAAAGCCAGTTAAACTCATTTGACAATTTAATCTTATTATGTCCAAATCATCATGTAATAATTGACAATAATGAAATTGAATATACGAGTGAGAAATTACGAGACTTTAAAAAGCAACATCAGGATAAATTTTTTA
>CAYGNU010000063.1:0-13361 GCA_964351175.1 uncultured Roseivirgaceae bacterium
AAACTAAGCCAATCGTTGTTAAGGCAAATAACACTACTGTCAAAAGTATTGATCATTTCGATCATAATAATAATGCTTTTTTATAAGCTGAGGGATCAGCAAGATTTATTAAAAGAAATGAAAGTCTTTTTTTTAAAAAGCTTTAGGAATAATAGGGGCCTTTTGATCTTTGTTGTTGTCTTGATGCCTCTTAATTGGTTCTTAGAGGGACTCAAGTGGAAAATTATTGCCAATAAAATTGTCCGAATTTCAGGATGGCAATCGTTCAAAGGTGTTTTGAGTGGTCTTGCGATTGGTTTTGCAACGCCACACGGCCTTGGAGATTATTTAGGTCGTATTATGTCTCTTAAACATAGACAAAGATTCTTTCTTATAGGTGGAATAATGTTAGGTAGGTTTAGTCAATTAGGTGTTACGCTTTTGTTTGGCATGATTGGCGTCTTTTATCTTTTTGGAATATCAATAGTTGGTTACTTTTTCCTCGCGATACTGATCTTATTGCCCTTTTTAAAATTCATATTTAATAAACTAAAGTATAATAAAAGGATAGGTAGATTTATTAAAGTGATTGAGGATTATTCACTTAATGATTTAACAAAGGTATTCCTGCTTTCGGTAGGTAGATATTTTGTATTCTGCACTCAGTTTTTGCTAGTCTTGTATGCATTTATTCCGCAGTCCAATATGCTTTTAAATACCGCTGGAGTCACATGGATATTCTTGTCAAAATCAGTTTTGCCATCTTTTAACTTTTTGAGTGATCTTGGAATAAGAGAATATTCAGCCATTTACTTCTTCGATAATTATCAAATTGAAATTTTGCCTGTGCTTTGTGCAAGCCTTTTTATTTGGATGATCAATATTCTTGTACCAACCATAATAGGTATTCCATTTGTTTTGCAGCTGAGATCAAAATCTGAGTCATGATTCATTTTATAGTTATTACACTGTCAATCTACTGCTTGTGGCTAATTGTGATGATTATTTCATGGTTCAGAATTAAAGCAGTTCCGTATGACTCGAGCTCTATTATAAAAATGTCTGTGATTGTGCCATTTAGAAATGAATCTGAAAATTTACCTGCTTTAATCAGTTCATTTGATCACTTAAACCTGCAAGAGTTATCAGTTGAGTTCCTATTTGTTAATGATCATTCTACTGACGATTTTGATTCAATATTTGATGGTCTTAAGCATGGCCATAAATTGATTCAATTACCAGAAGAACTATCAGGAAAGAAGGCTGCTATCAATTTTGGAATTCAGCAATCAAAGGGTGATGTAATTATTACCACCGATGCAGATTGTGAAGTCAACCCAAATTGGCTCCGTGTAATTCATAATTATTTTCAGGATGATAGCGTTAATATGGCTTTTGGTGGGGTAACGTTCAGGTCAAATGGCATATTTGACAAACTACAATTGATTGAATTTGCTCCTCTGATAGGAACAGGGGCAGCAAGTTTGCAGTTGGGGCAACCCTTTATGTGTAATGCTGCAAATCTTGCATTTAGAAAGAAGGCATTTAATGAAGTTGATGGATATGAAGGAAATGAGCATATAGCTAGTGGTGATGACGAATTCCTTCTAGCTAAATTTCATCAAAAACTAAATGGTAAAATTCTTTTCATCAATGAAACTGATGCAGTAATTAAGACTTCGGCTTCTGGTAGCATCAACACTTTCTTTAACCAAAGGAAACGATGGAGCAGTAAATGGAGCAATAATCTAACTGTTTACAAGCTTTTCCTGGCTCTTTTGGTATTTATGGCAGCTCTATCAACTCTTATGGGACTCTTCAACCTACTAATAAACCCCAGTATATATGTAGCTGTTGCTTTAGGCACTAAAGTCTTTTTAGAGGGTATTTTTATTGCTTCTATACTACATTACTTAAATAGTTCGTTTAATATATTTTATTATTTAGTAGTTCAACTGGTGTATCCATTTTATGTCCTTATTTTTGGTGTAGTAGCAAATATTGGCGGGTATAGCTGGAAAGGCAGAGACTACTGATTTTAGTTAACTATATTTAATTATATTGCTTAGGGTGTTAAATCATCAGATTTTAATTCATGGATACACTTTCGTTTCAAAATAAATATAACCTTAAAGAGCTCGAACTAAATGCATTGCTGGAGATTACCCAGTCAATCAATAATAATTTGCCTGAGACTTCGCTCTATAAAATATATGAATTTACGCTTAGGGGAAATCTGAATATCAAAAAGCTGGCACTTTTTGTTATGGATCAAACTTGGAGTTGCAAGGTGAGTTTTGGAACTTCTTCTAATTGCTTCGAACAAGTGATGCCTGAAGATTTCTTAGCTACTAAAATGTTAACCCAAATAGATGATCGTGATGATGTATTTGGTGAGTTTGACTATCTGATCCCCATTTATCATAAGTCGGCATTACTTTCTGTGGTTTTTGTTGGAGGCATTAATGCCGAAGATGAAGAATCAAAAAAGAGTAGTACTAGATTTATTCAGGCGCTGACCAATATTATAATTGTTGCTATTGAAAATAAGAAATTAGCTAGACAACAATTGGAGCAGGAAGCATTAAGAAAGGAGTTGGAGATTGCAAGTGACGTGCAGCAGTTTTTGTTCCCTGACTCATTACCTTATGGTCTCCGATTAAAGATAGAGGCTAGTTATTTGCCGCACGATAGGGTAGGCGGAGATTACTATGACTATATCCCCATCAACCAAAATCAGTTTTTAATATGTATTGCTGATGTTTCGGGTAAGGGAATTCCTGCTGCTTTGATGATGTCAAACTTTCAGGCCTCACTTCGAACCCTTATTCGTCAAACGCCTAATTTGGTAGAAATTGTAAATGAACTAAATTACCAAGTTTTAGAGAATGCCAAAGGAGAGAAGTTCATCACTTTCTTTGCTGGTATTTATGATCACAAATTGAAGACATTGGTATATATCAACAGTGGTCATAATCCTCCATTATTGATCACGAAGAATGGGATTACAGAATTAGAGGAAGGATCTACCGTGCTTGGTGCTGTTAACCCGCTTCCTTTTGTAAATGAAGGCTTTATAACTGACCTGGATGAGTTTCTTCTGTTTTGTTATACCGATGGACTTACTGAGACAACTAATGAGCAGAATGAAGAATTTGGCCCAGAACGGTTGATCGAATACTTTGAGAAAAATAAGCATCAAGATTTAAAAAAGATTCACCAAGATATTATTATTGATCTGGATGGTTTTAAAGGAGACAATGGTTATCATGATGATATCACCATTTTATCCTGCAAAGTAGATTTATAATGTTTTTTCATCGTACACCATGGCTAGTCAAGAAGTTGTACCCTTCCCTTAATTGGTCTTTACCCACAGATGAAAAAATCATTTATTTGACTTTTGATGATGGTCCCATTCCTGATTTAACAGAATTTATTTTAGATACCCTTAATAATTACCAAGCTAAAGGAACATTTTTTTGTGTTGGTGACAATTTGAGTAAACATCCTGAAATCGCAAAGAGAGCAATTAAAGAAGGTCACAAATTAGCTAATCATACCTTTAATCATTTGGCTGGCTGGACTGTTGGTGATGAACAATACCTTGATAATATTCAACAATGTGAAAATCATCTGACTCAGCTTAATGAAAACCATGGTTTTTTTAGGCCTCCTTATGGAAAGATTAAAAGAAGCCAAATCAATAAGGTTTCCCCAAATCATAAAATTATAATGTGGGATGTGCTATCAGGTGACTACAGTAATAAAATAAATCAAGAGCAATGTTTAAATGGCACAATTAAAGCAACGAGAAAGGGGTCAATCGTACTTTTCCATGATAATATCAAGGCTGAGAAAAACATGAAGTATGCCTTGCCACGATTTCTTGATCATTTCTCGAATCAGGGTTTTGCTTTCAATAGTGTATGATATTAATAATTACAATTCTAATTGGTGCCGTTGTTCTGACAGATTTTCTTCTTGTCATTTTGTGGATTTATTTTGAAAAGGGAATCAATCATAAGAAAGATAAGGAGATCATTAATCAACAAGAATGGCCTATCGCCTCCATCTTACTTGCTGTAAGGGATGAGGAGGAAAATATTGAAAGGTGTCTAAAAAGCTTGTTTGAACTTGATTACCCTGTGGGTAAAATTGAGATTTTGATTGGTGATGATGGCTCTACAGATAATACTTATTCAATCGCGGAAGGATTAATTCAAGGACATCAGAATTGCAAATTAATAAGAACACAAGAAAAGGTAGGTCATCAAAAAGGTAAGGCCAATGTGTTGACTCAAATGATTCCTAAAGCCAATGGTCAATATTATTTGATCACGGATGCTGACATGAAACTGCCAAAATCTTGGGCTAAGGAGATGATTGCACCATCGCGAAATAGCATTGAACTCGTAACAGGTGTAACTCTTGTTGAAGATAATAAGTGGCAAAGTATCGATTGGCTGTTTGCAATATCAATGGTTTATATACTTGATTGTCTTGGTAAACCAGTTACTACAATGGGTAATAACATGATGGTTTCAAAGCAAGCGTATGATGCTGTAGGAGGGTTTGATAAAATCCCATTCTCGATAACTGAAGATATGGAGCTGTTTCGTCATGTTAGAAATGCCGGTTTTAAGACGAAACACTTATTTAAAACATCTGTCCTTGGATTCACTAAGTCAGCAAAAGGTGCAAGCACATTGTTTCACCAGCGGAAAAGATGGATGAGGGGGGCTATTCAATTAAAATGGCCAATGGTCATGCTTTTAATAATTCAGGCACTATACTTTCCTTTAATTATTAGCCTGTTGATATTATCTCCATTGATAGGCATCGTTTTTTTTCTTTCAAAAGTTGGTGTTCAGTCATTGCTTATTCATCTAGCAGCTAAAAGGCTAAAAGCTGGTTTATCATTACTTGACTTATTCTTATATGAGTTTTATTCCTGGTTCGTATCTATAGGATCAGGACTTTTTTATTTATCTGGAAGCAAAGTAAACTGGAAAGGCAGGAAATATTAATTTTGGCAATTGTGACTTATTTATAGTCATTCAATTATAAAGCTGGCAATGAACAAATTAATAGAAACTCACGCTCATATCTACTCAGATAAATTTCAATCAGATATTGATGAAGTATTGGAGAGATCCTGGGAACAAGGATTGGAAAGAATTTATATGCCTAATATAGATCATGAATCAATCGATGCTATGCTTGAGTTGGAAAATAAGGATGATAGGTGTATCCCTATGATGGGCTTGCATCCGTGTTCTGTTGGTAAAGATTTTGAGAAGGAATTATACATTGTCGAGCAATGGCTGGATAAAAGGAAATGGGTGGCTGTCGGAGAAATTGGAACGGATCTTTATTGGGATAAGACCTTCTGGGATCAGCAGCAAGAAGCTTTCAACATACAATGTCAATGGGCTATTAAATATGAAATTCCAGTGGTTATTCACTGTAGAGAAAGTATTGATGAAACTATTGGCCTTATTGAGGCTATGGCAGATGATAGACTTAAGGGAGTATTTCATTGCTTTACCGGTACCGTTGAACAAGCAAAGAAAATCATTGATCTTGGTTTTTATTTAGGAATAGGCGGTGTTGCTACTTTTAAAAATGGAGGATTAGATCAGGTAATTCCTCAAATTGATAATAATAAAATAGTGTTGGAAACTGATAGTCCTTATTTGGCACCTACGCCACATAGAGGAAAAAGGAACGAGCCATCTTATATTAGTTTAGTGGCGAGACGGGTTGCTGAGTTTAAGAATATTTCCGAAGATGAAGTAGCTGAATTTACAACCAATAATGCCTTAAAACTATTCAAATGAAATTTAAGACCTCACATATCATAACATCATCTGCTAAGGCACCGGATACATCAATCCTTATTATCTATACTGGTGGTACACTAGGTATGGTTCACAATGATAAGGGCTCTTTGATACCCTTTGATTTTGCTTCAATCATGGATCATATTCCGTCTTTGAGGAATCTTGAATTAAATATTACCGTGCTTTCTTTTGACAATCCTATAGACTCATCTAATGTAAATCCCAGCCATTGGGAGTTATTAGGTCAGATGATTTATGATAATTATAAGGAATATGATGGGTTTGTTGTTTTGCATGGAACGGATACTATGGCTTTTACAGCCTCTGCAATAAGCTTTATGTTGGAAGATTTGAATAAACCAGTAATATTTACTGGTGCACAGTTGCCGATATCTGCTCCACGTTCAGATGCCAGAGAGAACCTTATTACAGCTCTAGAAATTGCTTCCACTAAAATTGATGGTAAACCAGTAATTCCTGAAGTCGCTATTTATTTTGATTCTCTTCTTTTAAGAGGAAATCGTTCAAAGAAAGTAGAGAGCGTTCATTTCGATGCTTTTGAGTCAGAGAATTATCCATTATTGGCAGAAGCTGGGGTAGTGATTAATTATAATGACAAGTTTATACATCAGCCAGAAGAAAATGTTGGGTTAACATTACATCAAGGATTCAATAACAAGGTTATTATTTTAAAGCTTTTTCCTGGCATTTCTAAGGAGGCTGTAGAGGCAATTTTTAACATAAATGACCTAAAAGGGGTAGTGATGGAAACCTATGGATCCGGGAATGCGCCAACTGATGAGTGGTTTATTGATCTTTTGAAAGGTGCTATAGCTAGAAATATAGTTATTCTTAATGTCTCTCAATGTCCTGGAGGAAAGGTGGATCAGGGAAGGTATGAGACCAGCGAGAACTTAGAAAATATTGGAGTAATAAGTGGACTTGACCTTACATTAGAGGCAGCTGTTACGAAATTAATGATGGTGCTAGCAGAGGAGAAAGAAAAGGTTGCTATTAAGCTTAGAATGACGAATTCTATATGTGGAGAGATGACAGTAAATTAAATTTTATAAATCTAGTTTGTACTTGCATAAAGTGTTTTTTATTGATTTATTTGTGAATCCTGTGAACAGAAGGCTCGCAGAATGGAGAGGTGACCGAGTGGTCGATGGTGCTCGCTTGGAAAGCGAGTGTGCCTGTCAAAGGGCACCGAGGGTTCGAATCCCTTCCTCTCCTCAGGTTTGAAAAATTTTGACAAATAAATCTAACTGCATAGTTAAGAATTGGTCAGAAATACGGAGAATTGAAACTTTTAACTAACTTTAACTTTTAAATATCTAATTGCTAACAAAACCTTCTCACAACCGAGAAATATTTTAACACTTGAACTATGAAAAAACTATTTACATTATTGGCACTGGTGGGGTTATTAACCCTTAGTTATCAATCTAATGCTCAAGAAGACGCCACAGATTCCACATCTACAGAAATGGCTGATTCATCGGCAGTGGCTGAAGAGCAGGTTGTAGAGGAGACTCCGGCACCTGTTGAAGCAGATCCAGAACCTGTGGTAGAAGAAGAAGCTTCTTTTCACCAGGTAATAAAAGACAAATTCATCGAAGGAGATTGGAAGTTTATGACTCCAGTATTGTTGTGTTTGATCATTGGTCTGTCTATAGCAATAGAAAGAATTATCACTTTAAACCTTGCTACTTCAAATACTGACAAATTATTAGCTACTGTTGAAGATGCTCTTGCGAAGGGTGGAGTTGAAGCAGCTAAAGAAGTAACAAGAAATACAAAAGGGCCTGTAGCCTCCATCTTCACTCAAGGTTTGATGAGAATGTCAGAAGGAATCGATATGGTTGAGAAATCTATCATTGCTTACGGTTCTGTTGAGATGGGTAGATTAGAAAAAGGACTCGTATGGGTTTCTTTATTTATTGCACTAGCTCCAATGCTTGGTTTCATGGGTACAGTAATCGGTATGATTGGTGCATTTGATGCTATTGAAGCTGCGGGTGATATATCTCCACAAATTGTTGCTAATGGTATCAAGGTAGCACTTTTAACGACTGTTGCTGGACTTATTGTTGGTATTATTTTACAAGTATTCTACAACTACCTTGTTTCTAAAATTGATGGTTTAGTTAATCAGATGGAAGATGCATCAATTACTCTAGTTGACCTTTTGGTTAAGCATAAGTTGTCATAATAAGTTATAATTTAAATTATTTAATTATGTTATATACTATTATAGATATTGGACTTTGGGTTTCTTATATAATGGTCGCCATTGCCATATTAGGTGCGGTATTTTTACCCATTATTAAGTCTTTAGACAACCCTAAGTCATTAGTAAAACCTGCTGCATCCATGTTAGGAATATTGATTTTGTTCTTAATATGCTATGCCTTCGCAGGTGATGGGCTGAATGCAAAAGCAATTCAGGCAGGTGTAACAGGAGGAATTTCTAAATTCGTAGGTGGTGGACTAATTGCCATGTACGTATTATTTATCGTTGCGCTTGTAGGTATTGTGTTTACAGAAATAAATAAAGCAATAAAATAATGGCACGTAATAAGGGAAGAGAAAATCCGGAAATTAACTCCAGCTCGATGGCGGATATCGCTTTCTTGCTGTTGATATTTTTCCTAGTAACTACTACGATCGCCAACGATAAAGGTCTACTTATCCCTTTGCCTCCGGATCCAGATCAAATGGAGGATATTGATATAAAAATTCCTGAAAGGAATTTGTTTAAAATCCAGGTCAACTCTGCAGATAAGATGTTGGTTGAGGGGGAGCCTTTTACCGCAGATCCTAAGGAACTTAAGCAAATGATTAAGGATTTTGTTAACAATAACGGAAGAGACCCAGAATCGTCTGACAGTCCTAAAAAGGCTATTGTTTCATTGAAAACTGATAGAGGTACTACTCAGGCTAAGTTTATAGAAGTACTTGATAATATTCAAGCTGCTTATTATGAAATGTATGCCACTAGGGCTGGTGTTGGTGTTAAAGATTGGAGAAAAATAATCGACAATTTGAAGGAGCCAGATAATAAAAGATTATATGATTTGGGAAGAGGATTAAACCCTGAAGGAGAAATTGAATTCCCAATGCAGATATCTATTGCAGAACCCACAAAAATAGGAGGTTAAGTTATGTCGAAGTTTAAGAAGAAAGCTAATACTAAACAGGAGATTCCAACCTCTGCATTACCAGATATTATCTTTATGTTGTTGTTCTTCTTTATGGTGACAACAGTATTGAGAGAAGTTACGATTAACGTAAAGCAAAGAATTCCTGAGGCAACTCAGTTAAGAAAGCTTGAACGTAAATCGTTGGTAAGTTATCTTTATGTTGGAGAGCCTAAGAAAACAGATCAGTGGGGTAGTGAACCAAGAATTCAAGCCAATGATGTTTTTATAGAACCAAAAGATGTAGTTCTTTGGGTTGCCTCTGAAAAGGATAAGTTGAACGAAGTGGAAAGAGATCAAATAACAATTGCTTTGAAAGTTGACAAAGAAGCAAAGCGTGGATTGATTTCTGATATTGAGCTTCAATTAAGAAAAGCAAACGCTAGAAAATTATTATATTCTACTATTCAAGAATTAGAAAATTAGTTTTCAATTAGTTAATAAATATAAAGGCTTCTGTATATTGCAGGAGCCTTTTTTTATGTAACAAATTCTGAATGTCACTGAACAACTCTAAAGTTATCAATGCCTGGTGCATGTATGATTGGGCAAATTCTGTCTATTCTCTCGTTATTACTTCTGCGATATTTCCAATTTATTATAATGCGGTCACTACCTCAGCAGATGGGAGTGATAGGGTCGACTTTTTTGGTTTAGATATATCCAATTCAGTTTTATACTCTTATTCACTGTCATTCTCATTTCTGTTCGTAGCAGCAATACTTCCTATTCTATCAGGTATTGCTGATTATGGAGGAAGGAAGAAGCTGTTTATGAAGATATTTGTATACATAGGTTCTTTATCTTGTGCGGGGCTATATTTTTTTAATGGTGATAATGTTGAATGGGCTATTATCTGCGCAGTATTAGCCAGTATAGGTTATTCAGGCAGCCTTGTATTTTATGACGCATTTCTTCCTGAAATAGCTACATCAGATAGGTTTGATCAAATAAGTGCTAAGGGCTACTCATTAGGCTACGTGGGAAGTGTATTGCTCCTAATAAGTAATCTTGTCATGATTCAATTCCCTGACACTTTCGGTTTTTCAGATTCAGGCTCTGCTAGTAGGTTTGCATTTTTACTGGTTGGTTTGTGGTGGTTTTTGTTTGCACAAATAACCTTCAGGCGAGTGCCGGAGAAAGTGGAGAAGTTGAAGCATGATAAGAATATTTTTACTGAAGGGTATAAAGAGTTAATCAAAGTTTGGAGGGCAGTAAAACAAGAAAAAATGACTAAGATATTCCTTTTAGCATTCTTTTTCTATAATATGGGTGTCCAGACTGTAATGTATCTGGCTGCTACTTTTGGTGCGAAAGAATTAAAATTAGCAGATGATAAGCTTATCATTACTGTTTTAATTATTCAATTAGTGGCAATTGGGGGTGCTTATTCATTTGCATATCTATCTAAAATTAAGGGAAATAAATTTTCTCTTCTCACTATGGTGTTTATTTGGATTTTTGTGTGCCTCGGTGCCTACTTTGTTTACAGCGAAAATGAATTTTTTGTATTGGCATTCGTAGTGGGTTTGGTAATGGGAGGAATACAGTCACTATCAAGATCAACTTTTGCTAAATTGATTCCAAGAGGTAGTGATGACAACGCCTCATACTTTAGTTTCTATGACGTAACCTATAATTTATCTATTGTGTTTGGTACTTTCTCTTATGCTTTGATCGATCAACTTACAAATAGTATGAGGAATAGTACTTTGGCACTCATGTTATTTTTTGTGGTAGGCCTAGGGTTTTTAATGCTACTTAAGTTGCCAAAATCTGACAAATTAGAACCTATTGAAGCATAATAATTTAAAAGACTTCAGGATATAAAACTATAATCGCAGTAAGGGCTACTGTTAAATAGACAATGGTCATTGGTATACCCACTTTAAGAAAGTCTTTAAATGAGTATCCACCTGGGCCGTAGACTATTAAATTAGTCTGATAGCCAATGGGTGTCATAAATGCTGCCGAAGCGGCAAATGCTATTGCTAGGTAAAAAGGAGCTCCATCAACATTAAGGTCTTGAATTGTAGCTAAAGCCAAAGGAAATGCAATTGCAATTGCCCCTACATTGGTTATGAATGATGTCAATATGGTAGTTATAACTGCTAAACCTATTAATAAGGCTATGTTCCCATAAGGTTGAAGTAGATTCACTACCTCATGAGCGATTAATGCACCGCTGCCTGTTTTTACCATTGCCTGACCAAGTGCTAATGAAAGTACTAAAATTACAACAAGGTTTATATCTAAATCTCGCTTTACATTTTGCAGTGTGATCAGTTTCATGAAAATCATAATACTGAATATGATGAGCAATGAAACAAATAGGCCAAAAATTTGTGTTACAAGTAGTGCAAGAACCACACCTGCTAGTGGTAATAATTTTTTGTTATTATTTTTATTGGGTTGAATTTCCTGGCGTTCTCCTGAAATAATATATAAGTCTTTGAAAATGTCAACTCTTTTTTGAAAGTCATCTCCAACATACATTAAAAGGACGTCACCTGCCTTTATTCTCACCCAACCTATCTTACCACTCAATTTCTCTCCATTTCTATGAATGGCAACTACCGCAGCATCATATCTATCCCTAAAATTAGATTCTTTTATTGTCTTGCCGATAAGTGAGCTATTGGCACTAATTACACCTTCAACTACCTGGATTTTCCCTTTTCCTGTAGGAGTTAATTTTGATGGTAATTCGATCCCCAAGTTTGAAAGAGTCAGATCAACAATCTTTTCTGTGTTACCAGCGAAAATCAGGATATCATTCCGTTCGATAATTTCACTTGGATTTACAGGTGATATAACTTGTTGCCCGCGCACTATTTCTACTAAATAGACACCTGTCAAGTTTCTTAACCCTCCTTCTTTTACTCTTTGACCAATTAACTGAGAGTCTTTACTCAGTCGTTTTTCAATCAAATATTCTCTTTTCTGATTCTCAAATGTTTCTAAAAGGTCTTTCTTGTCTGGGAGTAATTTACTGCTTGTTAAGATTAAAAAGGTGATTCCTGTAACTGTAACGGCAGATCCTATAATTAATAGATCAATTGGATCAATAGAGGCAATATTGTTTTTTATTAGAAACCCATTTAATACAAGTGTAGTTGATGTACCAATGATTGTGATCATTCCTCCGATTATGGTAGCATAACTCAATGGGATTAATAATTTTGATGGTGAAACTTTGTGCTTTTTTCCCCATTCAAAAACGTAGGGAGTCATTAAAACAACCACTGGAGTGTTATTCACAAACGATGACAGTATCGCAACTTTAGCCATCATTGATGCTAAAAATATTTTATACGTCTTCACTCTCCCGAACATGATGTCTAGAAAACCTTGAATATTAAAATTAGATCTAATGCCAGCGGTAATTAATATAAGTAAAACTATACTAGCTAAGGACTGATTAGAAAAACCCTCTAAAACATCTCTGGGTGCCAATATACCTGTTATCAGAAGTATGAGTATAGCTATTAAAAAAGTAACAGTAGGTTTGAATACCTCTTTGTATAAAAAAATAAAAAGGAGTGCTATTACTCCCATTACCACAAAGGGTTGAAGTTCAAAAGGAATAATATTCATTAATTAATACTTGAGATGTTTAACTGAATCACCAGAGTTGATTAATTCCATAAGTGCATCAATACCAATTAGAAGATGCTCCTCTACATAATGAGCAGTTACTTTTGCATCAGATTCAGATGTTTTGACACCATCAGGAATCATTGGGTTATCAGAAACTAAAAGCAATGCTCCTCGGGGTATTTCATTTATAAATCCTACTGAAAAAATTGTAGCGGTTTCCATATCAACGCACATAGCACGCATTTTTCTTAACTTCTTTTTAAAAGTTTTATCATGCTCCCATACTCTTCTATTTGTAGTATAAACCGTGCCTGTCCAGTAATCTAAAGCATGTTTTTTTATCATAGAGCTAACAGCCCTTTGAAGACTAAAAGAAGGCAAAGCAGGTATTTCTATTGGCATGTATTCATCACTTGTACCTTCACCACGGATGGCGGCTATTGGTAGAATCAAATCGCCCAGCTTTGTTTTTTTCTTGATACCTCCGCACTTCCCCAGAAAAAGTGCCGCCTTTGGCTCAACAGCCATAATCAAATCCATGACTGTAGCAGCCATTGCACTTCCCATGCCGAAATTTATAATAGTGATATCATTGGCAGTTGCGGTTTGCATTGCCTTACCCTTACCTTTTATTTCACAATTGAATTTTTCAGAAAAACTTTCAACATAATTGTAGAAATTGGTTAGAAGAATATACTTTCCAAACTCTTCTAATGGTGTTCCTGTGTATCTT
>CAYGNU010000064.1:0-13265 GCA_964351175.1 uncultured Roseivirgaceae bacterium
TATAACAATCGACTCAGCAGCCCAGATCCCATTGAAATAAAGAAAGTAAGTACCGAAACCATATCTGTGAGAAAGCCATTTCATTAACTGAAAAGCCGATGGTCTTTTAAAGAAATCTTGAGAGATGCAAATCATAGAAGGACGCCAGTTCTCCTCTCCTTTTTCAACCTTCTGCAAGAAAACTTGTAATTGTCGACTAACTTGAAAAATAACGCCCTGAAAAATCTTCGCTAGCCCCTCTTTGCTATTACTTGTATGTGTGATAAAAATATAAATCAAGGTCATCATAATAATGGAGATGACAGCATATTGAGCATTCATTTTGAACATCAAGTACACACATAAGAGGGCTCCTAATAATGATATTGGCCATTTTGATTTAAACGAGGGTCTATAAGATGGGTCAGCTGCAAAGTGCTGAAGAAATGATATCAAACAAAGTGAACCATAGGTAATCATAAAAAACATAGAGATTACCTCTGCAACAACATTAACATCGCCAATACCAACAAAGACCAATGCGATAATTCCTGTTACAATAGTTGAATTAATGGGGTCATTCGTTCCTGCCTTACCTTTCGAGAGAATAGCATTGATCTTCATCAAAGGAAAAACTCTATCCCCAGCTAATGCTTGAAGTGTTCTTGGTGCTACCAATATACTTCCAAGCGCAGATGAAATAGTTGCACATGCTAGCCCAATGGGTATGATTGGACCCCATATTGCTATATCCATCATTATTAACTGATTGTTTACTAAATCATCTGGAGAAGCTGCATGCGCCATTTTGTAAGCAATGAAGATATATATAATCATCCCACTTACAGTAGCCATCAAAGTTCCATATGGAATTGATTTTTTTGGGTCTTTTAAGTCTCCTGAAAGTCCCACTCCGGCTGTCATACCAGTGAATGCGGGAAACACTATGGCAAAGACCATAAAGAAATCATCAGGGTTAGATACCGTTGAATGCCAGTCGAAACTAGCTAAAGTATCCTGATATTCCGTTGACCCAATAAAAAACATTATTAATGACACAAAAAGTACGGCTACTACCGCATATAAAGCTTTCATACCAAGATCAGCACCCTTCTTAATAATCAGGTAACTAAGTAAAATAACTGAAGGAATACTTATCAGTCTTTTATCAATATAACCTATTTCAAAGGTAGCTTGTAGATACTCAATAAGTGGCCCAAAGGCCTCAGCAAATGCAATGATATAAAAGGCTACACTTATTGCCTGAGAAAGATAAAGAGCAATGCCTATGGCTGCACCTACATTGATTCCAAAAGAACGGGATATAATATAATACTCGCCTCCACCTTCAACTTTTTGATTGGTAGCTATTTCTGCAATGGCCATTGCGGTGGGTATAGTAACCATGTGGGCAAAGATTATGATACCAATAGTACCAATAAGGCCAACACTACCTACTGCATAGCCGAACCTCAAGAACATCACTGCACCTAAGATGGTGGAGATAGCAGTAAAAAATACAGGTGCCGTTCCGAAGTTGGCTTTGACTTGCTTTACTAAACTCATAGGTCAAGTTATCATTTTGAAATTACATTTCCGAGAAAAGATAAGTTCTTGTAAAATGCAACAGTTATCTTTAAGGTGTGAAGAAAATCATAGAGATGTATAAAAAATACAAAGCATATGTAAGGGTCGACTTAGTGATGTATGGTGTCATGATTCTGATGATAATCTTCTACTTCATTTATGTCTCCTTATTCGGTTAAAAGCAGTTCTCTAACGTTTTTCTTAATCTTTTCCGTCAGATCATCAGTAGGCAAATCATTAACATCATTACCAAAAGGGTCTTCAATTTCCTCAGCAATCAACTCCACACTTACGAGAATAAAAAACACCATTAAAACAATCGGAATCGTCCAATAGTGAAATTCAGTCATAAATGCTAGAGGTAGTGTTATAGTGAAAGTGAAGATAAACTTCTTGATGAACATACTGTAAGAATAAGGAATGGGTGTATTTCTTATTCTCTCACATCCTCCTAGGATATCAGAAAACTCTTTTACTTCTTTATCTAACACAAAAAATTGATCTCCTGTTAATTTTTTTGAAGTATAGAGATCATTTATCTTCTTGTATATCATAAAAGAAATAGCATTAGGAATATGCTCCTTACCTTTTAGTTTGGAAAGAAAACCTTCCTCGGCAATATCCAAATCCTCTAAGTCAACTCCATCGCGTAAGTGCTCTTTCATTGATACTGCAAAATTTGGAATAATCTGGGCAAAGTAGTTCCTATTGGTTTTATCATCATATGGAAGATAAGCACTAAGCTTTGAGGCCAAGTTTCTTGAATTGTTTAACAACAAGCCCCATAGTTTACGACCTTCCCACCAACGATCATAAGCAGAGTTTACTCTAAAGACCAAAAATAAACCGAGTACAATACCTAAAAGTGAATGAACTACCGTGGTACTGTGAAAAGATAGTCCCATGTAATCTAATAAAAAATAGGTAATACCCGCTGTATAAAGTCCCATAAATGCTAATGCTGGAAATAACGTTTTTACCACTTGACGGCTGTAAGAATGAAAAATAAGTGCTAGCCAAGTTTTAGGATTGTATTTAACCATTTTAATTCAAAGAGTTTAGACAGCAAATAACCCCAGATTTAAGAGAAATACAAAATATGTAACTCTTAACAAACAATTTGCGTTTATCAATTTATATTGATATAATTATGATATCAATTTAATATCACTTAAATAAAGATATTTATTAATCCATCATTTTAAATAACATTTGATAACTAAACACAAACAGTATGAAAACTGAAAAAGAAAACAACCCAATGTCTGGCTATCTCATGATCTTCGTGGTCGTTGTATTATTCTTTGGCTCCATCCTGCTTTTGATTGCTACAAAATTTCCAATGTTCGCTTTAGGCATTTTAGCCTCTCTGATATTGTGCCCAGGTTTCTTTTTTGTAAATCCAAACGGATCAAGAGTGCTCGTACTTTTTGGCGATTATAAAGGGACAGTAAAGAAAAATGGATTCTTTTGGGTTAACCCTTTCTATGTAAAAAAGAATATCTCACTACGTGCAAGAAACTTTGATAGTGAAAGAGTAAAAGTAAATGATAAGGTAGGTAACCCTATTTTGATAGGTGTTATTTTGGTTTGGCAAGTAGAGGATACGTTTAAAGCGGCTTTTGAGGTTGATAATTATGAGAACTTTGTTCGCGTTCAGAGTGATGCCGCGGTAAGAAAGTTAGCTGGCCAGTATCCATATGATAATTTCGAAGATGGTGATGCGGAAATGACCTTGCGCTCAGGGCTTGACGAAGTAAATCATGCGCTAGAAGACAACCTTACCCAAAGACTTGATATTGCAGGAATTAAGGTGATTGAAGCTAGAATTGGATATCTGGCCTATGCCTCTGAAATTGCAAGTGCGATGTTAAGAAGGCAACAAGCTACCGCTATTGTTGCCGCAAGACATAAAATTGTTGAAGGTGCAGTAAGCATGGTAGAGATGGCATTAGAACAACTATCACAGAAAAAAATAATTGACCTAGATGAAGAACGCAAGGCTGCTATGGTAAGCAACCTGATGGTAGTGCTATGTGCCGATAAGGATGTTACTCCAATTGTTAACTCAGGAACATTAAATCACTAAAAATGGAAAACTATAAATTTTTAAAAAAAGGTCTATTCGAAAGCCTCACTAGTTTCCAAGAAAAACTGAATCAACAAGTTCATGAAGGATGGAAAGTGGTTAATTTCACTAATGATCACAACTCATTAATAGTGCTTCTTGAGCGATCAAGATAGACTTCGTTTGATAATTAAATTTTAAGTACAAGTTGTATGAGATCATTTAATGAAAGTCAAAGGTTCAATCAGCCATTCTTTTGGATAATTTTAGTAGGAATAGATATACTCGTTTTATTTCAACTATATAATGCGTTTGAGAGTGCAGTTGAGGAAAATGTTTCATATCTACCATATGTGTCGAGCATTATAATCATTAGTTTAATTACACTACTGTTCTATACTATAAAACTGGAAACACAATATGATGAAGGAGGCATAACCTATAGGTTTTATCCCATTATGTTTAATTACAAGAACATCCCTATTTCACAAATCACAAGTTATGAGGTTAAAGATATCCATCCGTTATCCAACTTTGGTGGCTGGGGTTATAGATGGAAACCAAATAAACTTCTATTAAACACACGTGGAGATTACGGCATAGTAATTAATAGAACTGAGGGCAAACAAATTATATTGGGTACCCAACAACCTGAAAAAGTCAAAGAGGTTATGCGCCATTTAATAAAGAAGGAGAAGGACGAGCACTATGGCTAAAAAGAAATCTATAGTACTGAGGCTAGATCCTGAAATAGCAAAAGCTGTAGAAAAGTGGGCTGCGGACGAATTTCGTAGCACAAATGGTCAACTGGAATATATTATCCATAAAGCCATAAAAGATGCTGGGCGCCTAAAAAAGAATGGTGAAACTGACAAATAATTCTATTTTTGTGACTTGAAAAATCTTATGAATATGCGTTTGATATACATTATTTTATTATTTCTAATTGGACACACAGTAAACGCCCAAGACTGGCTTATAACTACCAGTGCTGACACGCTGAAAGGGGAAATAGCCATAGAACTGCCAATGGAGCGATATGAAGAAATTACAATAAAAAATGATGATGGAAAACAAAGATTCAAAGCTTATCAGGTAGTTGAGTTTGAGCGAGATGGGCAAAAGTATAAGACTGTAAAGCGTGCAAGTGTTTATCAAGTAATGTTGGTTGAAAGTGAAGGTTACCTCAGTCACTTTAGATATCGAGAAAATCAAGGTTATGAGTTTTCAAGTCCCTTCTTGGTTAAATCGGATGGAGGCTCTATGGAGGTATCCAGCCTCACTTTTAAAAAATCACTTTCTGGTTTTCTTGAGGATTGCCAGGTAGTCGTGGATGGACTGGCTAATAAAAAATACAAACGATCTGATCTAGATCAGATAATAGATGATTACAACAACTGTATTGATGAGAAATCTTCATATACAGCATCTGATGATACCCCTGAAGTATTAGATAACCCAGCAATAGCTATAATTGAAAGAATACTTAATCAAAATAGTAGTAATGATGACCTAACTGCTATGCTTGTTGATATTAAATCCAAACTTAGCAAAGGACAGACTGTTCCGGACTATTTAAAGTCTGCGCTAAAAGAGCAAACAGCAACATTGGAAGATATCAAATCAGATGTTGAAGAATTACTAGAGTTGCTAAAGTAATGAAACATTCAGTTGTAGTGCTTCATGGAGCATTGGGCTCTGCCAAACAACTAGAACTGATAACCGCGGCACTTTCTAAAAACTTCAATGTTTACTCATTTAATTTTTCTGGGCATGGTGGTAAGCCAATTGATGGCCTATACTCAATCCAGTTATTCTCCACTGACCTAAGTCAATTTTTAGAGGATTACAAGTTAGAAAATGTATTTATTTTCGGCTATAGCATGGGCGGGTATGTAGCTCTTAATTTGGCCTCAACGGACAAACGAATTTCTAAGATTTTTACGCTTGGTACTAAGTTCAACTGGTCACCTGAAACTTCGGAGCATGAGGTGAAAATGCTTAATCCTGACAAAATTGAGGAAAAGGTGCCTTTATTTGCCAAAACATTGGAAGTACGCCATGCTCCACAAGATTGGAAATTAGTATTAAAAAATACCGCTGAAATGATGACTGCTCTTGGAAAACACCCAGAGCTTACTATTACAAAATTAAAGACTATAAGAATACCTGTAACTATTAGCCTTGGCTCCGAAGATAAAATGGTTTCGTTAGAAGAATCTAAGGAAGTGGCTGATGCACTACCAAAAGCAAAATTCACTCTTTACGAAGGCTTTAAGCACCCAATTGAACAGGTAGACATACAAATACTCGCAGATGATCTTACTAATTTCTTTCTAAAAGAATCTTAATCCTTCCTAAAACAAAATTTCATTTAACTTTCATTAAGCGCTAACCGCTTAATCTGCTATTTTTGCACCCTTAATTTTTAATAGACAATGGCAGAATACAATTTCAAAGACATAGAGAATAAGTGGCAGCAGTATTGGAAAGAAAATAAAAGCTACCATGCTGACAACGATTCTACTAACCTAAGTTTTATGCATTAGATATGTTCCCCTACCCTTCAGGTGCTGGCTTACATGTTGGGCATCCACTAGGTTACATTGCCTCTGATATTGTTTCAAGATATAAGAAACTAAATGGGTACAATGTATTGCATCCAATGGGTTTTGATGCATTCGGCTTACCAGCTGAGCAATATGCTATCCAAACAGGACAACACCCTGCCATTACTACTGAGCAGAATATTAAAAGATATAAGGAACAGCTAGAAAATATCGGCTTCTCCTTCGACTGGGATAGAGAGGTACAAACTTGTGATCCAAAGTTCTATAAATGGACCCAATGGATTTTTATGCAGCTTTTTAATTGCTGGTATAACCAGAAAGCAGACAAAGCTGAATCCATTGATCTTTTAATAGAGACTTTTGAAAAAGAAGGTAATAAAAATATCAAGGCTAAATGTGATGATGATACTCCCTCCTTTTCTGCAGAAGAATGGAAAGGTTATAATGAAAAAGAACAGCAATCAATTCTTTTAAAATACAGATTAGCATTTTTAGCTAACACCACGGTAAACTGGTGTCCTGCTTTAGGTACAGTACTTTCCAATGATGAAGTAAAAGATGGCTTTAGCGAACGCGGTGGTCATCCGGTAATAAGAAAAAACATGATGCAGTGGATGATGCGTATATCCGCTTATGCCGAAAGATTGCTTCAAGGTTTGGAAACAATAGATTGGTCTGAACCCATCAAAGAAATGCAACGCAACTGGATAGGGAAATCCATTGGTGCCCAATTCCATTTCGGGCTAGAAAACTCTGAAGATACCATTGAGGTATTTACTACCAGATTAGACACTGTTTATGGTGTAACATTTTTAGTACTTGCACCAGAACATGACTTGGTTGAAAAAATAGTGACTGACACTCAGCGTGATGAAGTAATGAAATATGCCGAGGTGGCTGGCAATCGTTCAGAACGTGAGCGAATGACAGAGGTGAAAAATATTACTGGGGCATTTACCGGTGCTTATGCTATACATCCATTCAGTGGAGAGAAAATACCTGTATGGGTTGCTGATTATGTGTTAGCAGGCTACGGCACTGGAGCTGTAATGGCTGTACCTTCTGGTGATCAAAGAGATTATGATTTTGCCAAGCATTTTGACTTACCTATAACCGTGATCAACGATGCGATGGTTATTGATGAAAAAGCTGACCCTACTTGGGAAGGCAAAATCATCAATTCTGGTTTTATGGATGGTCTCTCTCCTAAAGAAGCCATCAAAAAAGGTATTCAAGAATTAGAAAAGCTAGGAATCGGATCAGGCAAAATCAACTATAGAATGCGTGATGCCATTTTCACAAGACAAAGATATTGGGGAGAGCCTTTACCAGTATACTTCAAAGAGGACATTCCTTATTTGATGGAAGAGTCTGAATTACCATTGGTGCTGCCAGAAGTTGATAAATACTTACCAACTGAAGATGGCGAACCACCTCTAGCGAGAGCAGAGAACTGGACTACAGAACAAGGTGATGCTATTGAGAAAAGCACCATGCCTGGTTGGGCGGGTAGTAGCTGGTATTTCTTTCGTTATATGGATGCACATAACGAAGAAGAGTTTGCTGGCAAAAAAGCACTGGATTACTGGAAAAATGTAGATTTATATATCGGTGGATCGGAGCATGCTACTGGCCATTTATTATATTCAAGATTCTGGACCAAGTTCTTAAAAGACATAGGCGTAGTAGAAGTTGAAGAACCCTTCAAAAAGTTGATTAATCAAGGGATGATACAAGGGGTTTCTAGTATTGCAAGCAAACTATTAATAAAGGGTGATTTTATTGAGAATGCAACATTCTTTAATACACATGCTTATATCTCAGATGATATAGTAAAAGGCTTTCTTTCGGGAAAAATATCCTTTGAAGAATTCAAAACTATCATTTCAAAGCAAATTAATTTAGATCACTTTGAAAAATTAAAGTCTAAAAATGAAATCGGGTTCAGTAAACATCATATTGATATAAGTTTGGTTAACAACAACATTCTTGACGTTGAAAAATTTATAAATTCAAGCATGTATTCAGCTGGTTCCAAATTTGTATCAAATGTAAAAGGTGAATTTATCTGCAGCTCCGAGGTTGAAAAAATGTCTAAGTCAAAATACAATGTAGTTAGTCCAGATGATATCATTGAACGTTATGGTGCAGACACCTTGAGAATGTACGAAATGTTCTTAGGGCCTTTGGAGCAATTCAAACCATGGAATACCAATGGTATTGATGGAGTGTTCAAATTCTTAAGAAGATTCTGGAATTTATTCCACAACGCAACTGACCAGTTCGAGGTTTCTGATGCGGCTCCTTCAAAAGAAGAATTGAAAGTGCTTCACAAAACAATTAAAAAAGTAAAGGAGGATATTGAGCATTACTCTTTCAATACAACTGTAAGTGAATTTATGATCTGCACCAATGAGCTTACCTCATTGAAGTGTAATAAACGAGATGTTCTTCAGCCGTTAGTGATAGCTCTTGCACCCTATGCCCCTCACATTGCGGAAGAACTTTGGAATAAATTAGGTAATGAGGAAAGCATAACCAAAGCTCAATTCCCCAAGTATGATGAAAAATATTTGGTGGAGAGTGAGCATGAGTATCCTGTTTCCATTAATGGTAAAATGCGTGCTAAGATGAACTTCCCTCTAGATATGCCGAAAGAAGATATCGAGAAGCAAGTTTTGGCCTCTGAAATCGTTCAAAAATGGCTGGAAGGCAAGACACCTAAAAAGGTAATTGTGGTGCCAAATAAAATTGTGAATGTAGTAGTATAGTCAACTAACAATGTGCAATTAGCAATGAACAATTATCGTTTGGATGAAACCTATTGATAATTGTTCATTGTCAATTGTATCTTTTAATTGCACATTGTTAATTACTAATTGTTAATTGATATTTATTCGTATCTCAAAGACTTCACAGGATTTACTCTAGCCGCTTTAAATGACTGATAGCTTACCGTCAACCAGGCTATCAATATTGCAGCAAATCCACTAATTACAAAGACCCAAATGTTTATATCAATACGGTTGGCAAAATCATCGAGCCATTTATCCATAATATAGTAGGCAGGATAGATTGACAATATAAAAGCTATTAAGACCAATTTCACAAAGTCTTTAGACATTAGTGATGTTACCCCCCAAAGAGAAGCACCCATCACTTTTCTTACACCTATTTCTTTGGTTCTTTGTTCCGCCATAAATGCTGCCAAACCAAACAATCCTAAGCTGGCTATGAATATGGCTACAACCGTGAATACGGTAAATACCTTACCTAGCCTTTGCTCTGCTCTAAATAGTGCATCAAAATCATCATCTAAAAATGAGTATTGAATAGGCTCACCAGGCACTATTTTATTCCAACTATTAGTAACACTTTCTATAACCTTCTCGGGGCTTTCACCAGAAAATCTGGTGTAAAGTATATTACCTTCCTTTGTAAGTTTAAGTACCAAGGGCCTTACTACCAATTTTAGACTTTCAAAATTAAAATCTTTGGCTACACCAATTACCTGCATTTCTTCAGGTGTACCCGAATCAAAATTGAGAATTTTTTCTTCCAATGGATTAGACCATCCCATCTCACGAGCAGCTGCTTCATTGATAATTACTGCCGCTGAGTCCGAAGCAAATTCGCGAGAAAAGAATCTTCCTTCTACAAGCTCAAATCCCATTGTTTCAGCATGATCATAATCCGCAAAATAAGTAGCTAATATATGATCCTGTTCATCTCCTACACCTCTAAACAAAGTAGTATTATTAACACCTGGGACTAAATTATTTGAAAAACTTGTCCCCAAAATTCCAGCTGTAGCATCAAGTTCATTCTTGAAGGCTAGGCGATTATCTTCTAACCTATTAACATCTTCAATAATCAATATATGATCTTTATCAATACCTAGATTTTTATCTTGGATAAATTGAAGCTGTTGATAAACTATTGCGGTACATATAATTAATACAATAGAGATCCAGAATTGAAATGTCACTAAAAAACTTCTTATAGCACCACTTTTCATCCCTGCTCTAACCTTACCCTTAAGTACCTCTGTTATTTTAAAACTTGTAAGATAAAATGCTGGATAACTTCCGGCAACAATTCCAACTAATAATATCAAACCGACATAAGTTGCGAGAATAATCGGTTCACCTATAACACCTGCTGTTAGTAATTTACCTGATAGCAGGTTAAAGGACGGCATTAACATATAAACCACAGCAACGGCTAAAACTCCAGCGGTTACTGCATAAAACATAGATTCTGTCAAAAACTGGGTTATCAAAACTGATCTTTGTGAGCCAAGAGTTTTCCTTAATCCAACCTCCTTAGCCCTTCCTGCAGATTTAGCAGTAGTCAGATTCATGAAGTTGATACATGCTAGCAAGATTATAAATATCCCAATACCTCCTAAAATGTATACATAAGAAATATCGCCTGAAGGCTCAATTTCATCACTAAATTCAGACCTTAAATGGATATCAAGCATTGGAAAACTGAAATATTCATAAATACCACCGGTCTCTCTAAATTCAGAGAGTGATTTGCCCATAAATTGCTTTAGCACAGGCGTTACGTTCAACTCCATAATAGGCTCTAACTTTGCATCTACATCTTTTGGGTCAGCACCTGCAGCAATTACATAGTAAGTAGAAAGACTATTACTCAACCAGTTTCCTTGATTCATCCATGGAAATGTACTAGACGATAGCAGAATATTGAATTTTAAGTGTGAATCGCTCCGCCTATTCTCAACTACACCAGTAACTTTATACTCACTTTTATCATTGCCAATACTCAAAGATTTATCTAAGGCATCTGACGGTTCACCAAAATACTTAACGGCTATATCTTCGGTTAGAATAATACTATTAGGTGCTATCAATGCTGTTTCTGGATTACCATAAAGCAAGTCGAAACTAAATACACTAAAGAAATTTGAATCAACAGCAAAAACATCCTCTTCATTAAATGAGATTGTACCATTTCTAATAATCCACTCACCCATAGGATTAACCCTGGTGGCTTCTTCTACCTCTGGAATTTCTTCTACCAAAGCTTTTGACATTGGGAAACTGGTATTAGAAGTGTAAATCTCTTGACCTGCTAATTTACCATGCAAATTCATTCTATAGGTTCGCTCTGCCTTGGTATTAAACTGATCGTAGGTTAATTCATCATAGATATAAAGGGTGATGAATAGTGATGCTGCAAGCCCAATGGTTAATCCCAAAATATTAATAATTGAGAAAAATTTGTGCTTAGTAATGTTGCGAAAAGCAACCTTGATGTAATTTTTGAGCATGACGTTGTTGTTTTGAGTTGTGAGTTATGTAATAATCAGACTGTAACTGAGAAAAAATGTTACAGTCTGATTGATATTCATTCTGTCCGAATTGTTTCAGTAGGGCTAGTAGAGGCAGCCTTAAAAACTTTTATACTGATTGTTCCAATTGCAATGACCAATAGCAATAGAATTGATAATGCAAAAGACATTATTCCTGGATCTACATGATAAGTCCAAATCATTTCCATAAAGGCTCCAGCGGCAAAATAGCTTAATACAGAACCTATAGCAGAAGCAATTAATAATATGATAATGAAATTTTTATTAAGAATAGTCATTAAATGTGGTATTGAAGCACCAAGCACCTTTCGCACACCAACTTCCTTCATTCTTTTCATGATATTTAAGGAAACAATACTAAAAAGACCAATTATTGACATAAATGTTGCTATCACTCCAAGGAAGCCAAACATCTTGAGAATATTGGTATTCACTTCTGAAGCGCTACTAAGTTGATTGTCCATATATTGTCCGGTATACATTTTATCTGGAAACATGGCCTTCCACTCGCGCTCTAGATATTCGTTAGTTGAAATTAAATCTGAAGCAGCTGTCTTTACGGTTAGGAAGTCGTAATCCTCCTCAGGAACATACCTTAGCATTAAAGGATCGATTGGAGCCCACAAACCATTTATGTATGAATTTTGCATCACACCGACTACATAAAGAGGCACAGTATCCATCCAAATAAGCTTTTGGCCTAGTGGTTCTTCCCAACCAAAAACTTTGACCATCTCTTCACTTACTATTACAGATTCTTGCATATCTGTCTCAGAATCTTTTCTAAAACCACGCCCTTTTAATAGCTTGAAATCCATGGTTTCGAAGAAATTATTTCCAATGTTCAAAATATCTGTATCAAACTCTTTATCTGCATTTTTAATAGGGTCATTTCTATAACTTCTATTAATCTGATATTCTGAACCAGCAAAGGCAAGTATTTGAGGATTATTTCTAATTGATGTTTCGTACGCTTTGTATGAATCGACATCATCAAAATACAAGGAGATAGCCCCCTTAATATCATAACCATAATCAAGCTCTTCTTGGTAAATAGCATTTTGATAAAACACTACCCCAAGAATAATGGCAATAAGAGATATGGAAAACTGAAGTGTTAATAAAACATTAGTCATTTTATTAACACCTCCAAATTTTGAAGTTCCTTTTAAAATACTTGCCGGTTCAAAACTGGTGACATAAAATGCAGGGTAACTTCCAGCTATAACTCCAGTAAATGTGAGTACTACAATTAAGAATAAATAGAAGTTGACATTTTGATTAAAGCTTAACTGTATGTCTAAAAATTCCCACATTTCACTATAAGCCGGAACCAAAAACAAAGCAATGACAATACCAGCAATTAATGATAGAAAGCATAATACTAAATTCTCTAAAAGAAACTGAATAACCAGTTGACTTTTAACACCGCCCATTACCTTTCTTAAACCAATCTCCTTCAGCCTTTTACTTGCGATAGCCATTGAAGTGTTGGTAAAGTTAAAACAAGCAATAAGCAAAATGAGAACAGCCATAATCATAGGGACTAATACTGCAGGAGGTGGCATACTACTGTAGAGCCAATGTCCATAGGTGACCTCATCTGCTGCTCTGTACGCCATACCTTCAAATGGCTCTAAAAAGTACTTATTGTACTTAAAATCAAGGCGTGCATCATGGTGTAGATGAGAAGGGTTAGGGGGTGGTGGGGGGAGGG
>CAYGNU010000065.1:0-13017 GCA_964351175.1 uncultured Roseivirgaceae bacterium
GAATCATAAAGGGCACTACATTAATAGATGCACCCAGCATAGAACAAACACCCGTAGCTGTAAGTCCTAAAATACCCATTTGCCTGTATAGCTTTTTATTCTCCTTCTGATTCATCTTAATACCAAACTACAAATCAATTATGAATCAATTTGAGTTGTAGATAATAATTTAAGATGATTTATGATTAGTGGTATTACTAATGTTACCATTGGCTGGAATTGAATGCTTGTAGTCATGTGGATATTTACCCAAGATGATGGTATTTCACAGAAAGGAAAAGGAATATTTAAAGGGAGTCTGAGACCCATTCTATTGACTTAATGGGTTGGTTATGGCAGAAGTTATTTCAAGTTTTTTTCTACAAAATCATCATATCTTTTTTTGAATAGCTCATGTTTGAACTTTCCATTTACTTGGCTTTCATTACCACTTTCAGCTTGCTCAATTAATTCGATATAGCCTTGTGGATATTCACATGAATATAACCTTGGTACGACATCAATTTTAGTAAGCCCAATATATCCACTAAATATTATCAGCACTGTACTCAATAGTGAAGATGTATCTTTTAAGGAAAGCACATATTTGATTGGAGAGATTCTTTCCCCTTTAAGAAGAACATTCTTTTTATAGATACTGACGCCACTAAACACAATTAAAAGAGTGAAGCTAAGAATACCAATTATTTCTGCCAAAATGGGGGAGAATGGTGCTAATGCTAAGGAAAGAAGAAATAAAATGATACTCAGATTATATGACCCGATGAGGTAACCAAAAAGTTTAGAGTCATTTTTTGTGCTTTGAAAAGCCTTAATCAATCTACCTGCATATAAAAGGATCAGAATTACACAGGAAGTACTAAAAATAAGTTCAATATACTGGAAATGAATAAAAAGTGCTCTGAAGGCAAAAATAACTGCCAGAATTGCCAGAGCTAAATATTCGATAAACAATAGCAACTTATAAGATTTTGAACTTCTGATTTCTTTTAAAGATTGAATCAAGAATAGTGAAGAAAAGCCAATAGCTGAATAGCCTATTATTTTAAACCCATAATCGTTCTGTGCCATGGAGGAAAAACCACCAATGATTAGTGACATGAAAAGGAAATAATATATAGCGAATATTCTCATTAGAAGTTAATTAGATGAAAATACAATATAATTTCGGAAGTGATCCCAACTCTCCCAAAAACCTTTAACCTCTGGGTCTTTATGTCTATTTTGATTTTTGGCACCTTCGGCAAGAATTACACTATAAGAAAACAATTCATTCGACATGGGCATATTAGATGGAATAGCTTCTACAGCATTGTAAAAATTACCTTCATCTGCTATGCCTGATACTAATTCGAATACTCCTCCGGGCTTTTTGTATTCAATCATCTCAGTGAGTATATCCATGGCATATTTATTCATAGATTCGCCACCAATTTCACTCAATGCCTTAAGCATGTCAAAACGATAGTCAAAATCACTTAAACTTCCTTCATCAACTTTTTTGCTTTCTGCAAATGCAGAGTCTAGATATACAAAAGCTTTTTCCTTATTAGGAGATCCATAAATGAATTGAGCCAGTTTACCATAAACAGCGGCTTTACGATTAGCATCAGGATAAGTTTCTACTAACTCAAAGGCCTCTTTGTCATGGCCATTTAAAGCCAGGTTTAAAGCTAAATTCCAAACTACATTATAAATAGCGGTATAGTTTAAGTATTCCCATCTATTAGCAGTAAGTGGTAAAGTTTCTTGATCAATTTCTTTTGCAAATGATAAACCCACCTCAAATTCTCCAGCCTCGAATGATCGGTTAGCTAATAAAAGACTCATTAAATTAAAATCAAATTCTTCTGAGGCTGGATTAGCTTTGATTTTTTTCTCCAAGTCTTCTAAAACCCTTGTTTCAATTTTAACATTATAAGTGGTGTTTATACCGGGTGCTATTTCTAAATAGTTCGATAACCAATCATTGATCAAATTAAGCTCTTCTAAAGATTCATAGGTCTTATCAAATTGATTTTTCTCTAATAGGTAAGATATGAAAAGAGAAGAATGGTATCTTCTAGCATGATATCCATAGCCTATGTGATCGGGATACTTAAAAATAGTTTCTCGCGATTTCTCAATAGTCCTAACGCCATCTGTATAATACCTATGCTGGAAACGCACTATTTCCGACAAATAGTCTTGACTTACTTTTGAGTAGGAAATAAATGCGCTATCTAACAACTTATTGTAGTTTTCTTCAGCCGTTGGTAACTGTTTTTGAGCCTTATAATGATGGGTGAAAATGGCTCGAGATTTTAAAGCCAAACTACGTTCATAATATTTCTCATTTCCTTCGGAAAGTTGATCGATAGAAGCTTCATATAGATCAAACATTTTTTCGTAAGTATCTTCCTTGGTCATGAATGTATTTACACTTACGTAACCAGGATAGAATACATAAAAAGCGGTAAAATTATCCTGTACTCTTCCACAACGAACAATCAGTTCTTTGTAAACCTCATATTTTGGAATATCTCTAATGTCAGCTAAATATTGAGCCATCTGATCAGCCGCCTCGATATGATTAAATCTTAAGAAGTACTCTAGAATGTTGAACTCACCAGAAAAGGACCTTGGATGAATATAATTTTGATTATACTTCACAAGGCTATCTATACATTGTTTTGTTTTTGACAAGTTACCTTGTGCGGCATATAATGACCCTAAAACTTGATAGCCTCCATTGTGTGAGATATTACCGTTTCGTCCCATATTTACTTTTCTACTTATTGGGAAGTAGAAATCAAAATTTTTCTGTGCTGTTATACTTTCAAAGGGGGAGATTGTTTCTATCAGTTTTGATAGCTGACTTGCAGTAATATTGAGCATCAATAAGTGATCGAAATTTCTTTGAAACTCGCTACTTTCTCCAACATTGTCATTTTTATTAATAATTGATATCAAATAGGAGAATAGGTTTTCTCGAGCTTCATCACGAAGCGAATCTATCAATGTAGATGGAGTAAAAAACTGATTAAAAGAAAGTGCTGATAGAAAACCAGAGTAAAGTTCTAAGTTATCTTCAGTATCAATAGTATCATTGATAATAATTTTGAGATCTTTTAAAATCTTGCTTGGCAATTGATTCTTAAATTCAACTTCTGAATGTCGGTCTAAGATACTATAAAACCCATAGGCAATTCTGGCCACACGTACTCGGTTCTTTTCTTCATCAAAAGAACTTAAGGCTTTCATAATGGATCCAGGTTTATTCATTTCGGATGTAATGAGGAACATTCCTTTTGCAAAATTTCCTACTTCCTTACTTAAAACCATTCTTTGACCTTCGATCGTAATGCTTTCAGTTACCTTATCATTTTGTTTGTTTTCAGCATCTATAAAATAAAAGCCACTTAAAAATAGAACGATAAAGAATGTAACAGCGGTAAGAATTCTACGGGGTCCATATTTTGTCACCGTTTTAGATACTATTACATTTCTGGAACTCTGCTTCAAGAATTCGTTAATATCCCCTAATACTTTTTCTGAATTTCTAAGGTTTTCATCTGGGTCCTGAGACTCATCATTATATCGATTTATCCAGGCAACGCTTGGCTTGCAGTCTTCTTGCCATTTTTCGAAATACATCAATGGCCCTATAGGCAATAAAAAGTTCTTTGATTTATTATTCTCAAGCCATCTGTTGAGTTGTTTCAAGAGATCTTGTAAAGTCTCATAATATTCAAACTCTTTCCAAGCCCACTCCTTTAGTCGAATCCAATTTCTAATAAGTGCTTCGTGGGTAATATCGAGAACTGAGTCGCTGGTTAAGAGTTCCGTTTCTGGTTTATCTTCTTCAATGAATGGATGAATAAAGGTATTTCCTGGGGCTCTGAAATAATTAATGACATCGGCTACTACTTTTTCGGTAACTGAATCTCTATTGATTATGCGTGTAATTTCACCAAGGGTCATCCGGTTTCTAACTGCGCGACTTTCATCAATTTTGGTTAAACAGCTAAAAGTAAGGGCAATGATATTTTTTGTTTCTTCTTTACTGAGAGGGTTTTTAGGATTTTTTTTATTATAAAATTCCCAGGCAGTAAGATAAAGCATGTCTGCATGAATATCGATTACCTTCTGAAGATTACAATCCTCATAAAGCTTTTTCTTACGATCTGGAAGTGCAATAAACCACTTATTGAATCTAGAAACTTCTTCGTCAGGCAATTCTTCCACAGGCATACCACCTACCATTGCATAATGCAAAAGATCCATCTCTTCATGACCTGAATCTGCAGCACGCCATATTTGATTTAAGCTATGCTGTAGGATGGGAAGTTGATCAATACCTTCCTCCAGATCATATATCAATCGCTCTGTCAATCTGCGAGTAATTCTATTGCCGCTTAGCAAAGCAGGCTCTTCAATTACTTGTTGAAGGTCCTTTCTTTTGAGACGAGGAACGAAGAATTGAGAAAATCCAATGTACTCTGGTAAATCTCGAAAGTAAGAACACTGACCAATGAAATCTGATCGCATTGTAAATACAACAAAAATTGGTAAGTCCTTACTCAGGGCAATTCTGGCAGTTTCTAATAATAAATTGACAGTAACTTGAGCTTCTTCTGTTGGCTCTCCTTTGAAGAAGTTTTCCGGATTCGTAAAAAATTCTTCAAACTGATCTGCAATGATGATTAAATTAGCACCTTCTTTTTTGTCTATTGGTTCTTTCGCAGACTTTGGTTCTTCAATATAATAGTTAGAATTTGTGTAAAGATCAGTTAAACTAGAGTAACCTCTGCTTATTTCTGTGGCTACGACAACAGTATTATCAATTTCAAAAGCTGTAGATAAAGAGGCCGCCAAATTTTCTAGAGGCTTTCGCTCAGGTCTAAATTGTACTATTTTCCAGTTATTATACTTTGCCTTAAAGAATCCTGCTTTGGCATTCGGTAATAAGCCACCAAATATCAATGATGATTTACCATCACCTGAAGCCCCAGTCACCATTAAAAATTTATTCTTTTGAAGTAGCTTAATTAGCTCTTCAACCTGCTTATCACGACCTTTAAAATAGATGGATTCCTCCTCATTAAAGGAACGTAATCCAGGGTAAGGGCATATGTTATAATCTTCAAACATTATTGTGTAAATCCACTGTAATTAAGTGCCCATTGATAATTTTCATCTATTTCATTCCATACATCTCCAATTTCACTTTCCTTCTGCATCATTAATATATTGCCAGCATAATTAAGCCTGCTATCTGTGGATGTATAAAGAGGTAAACTGTTATAAGCGGCATACAGTTGGTCATGATATGATAGTGCACGAGCGGCAAGTGCTCCAGTAGTTAAGGCTACCCCACTATTCATATTTCGTGTTAAATCCCTAACCTCATTCAAAGCTTCTTTTCCGCCATCAAGCGTTATTACATAGGCTAAATCCTTACGAATATCATAATAATTCCTTCTGATTATTTCAATGTCTGCGAAAGTTAATTTGGCAGAGTCTAAAAATAACTTACCTTTCTCAGCCTGATTTGCCTCATATAATTTGATAGCAGCAGAAGTATACAAGCGAACTTTATTATCTGAATTGGACACTCCTGCCATGATATGATTAGCAGCCTCTATTTGCTCTTTAAGACATAGGTTGGCATAGACTTTAGTTAAGAACTCAAAACTCATGACAGAGAAAATAAACGAACCACTTCCAGATTGTGTGAACAGATTATTAAGATTATTATTTGAAATTTTCAGTGCCCATTTAGCTGCTTCTTCGGTTTTATTAATGTTGAGAGCCGCGTTGGTAAGTATGATTTCTAGAGCATTGAAGTCAAGGCGATTACTTTCTGGGTGATTTCTTAAGGCATTCTCTAGTTGAACCCAAAATTCGTAATCAATTTCATCTATTTCGATCCAGAAAGGAGTTTCATAAGTCCATAAGTATTGCTTAATCCAATACTGCACTAAATTTATCTTTTCTATTGAATTATAAGTTTTAGTAAAGAGCTCATCATCTAATAAATATTTAACATAATCTTCAGAGTACAAGCGAATATCGGCTTGTCTGGGAGTGTTAATATAATCTTTTTCTCTGTAGTCCGGATAAAGATAAATCATCTCCCTCGTAGTTTTTTCTGACAAATTTAGATAGCTCTCAATTTCTTCTTGTAAATATTTACTTCCTACTTTTGTATAATGATCCCATGATTGCTTGTATAATTCTCGTATTTCAAGAGAGATATCATCACCTTTTATGTTGTATAAGATTTTCTTGGTAGCAAACAATTTATAATAATTACCAAGCTGGTAATGATATAGATCATGATTATCTGATTCCAAATTAATTTGTTTATGAAACTGCTTCATAAAGAGATTAACATTGTTTTTTGAAATAAATTGAAGGACTGGGTTTAACCATCGATCCAAATTGCCAGTGGTGACTATTCCATTAAACATGTCGGACTGTCCTTCTAAAGTACCAAAACGCTCAGCTACTCGCTGATAAGTTGATAGTTTTGATTCATTTAAGTGGTTAGATAATTTCTCTAAATATTGATCTAGTCTCGACCATTCGTTATTTATCATAAAATAGGCTGACACAGTAAATGCGTCAGGTCGGTAGTTTTCATAACCCGGATGATCATCGAAGAGTTTTTTTACGCAAGTCCATGTCTTATCAGCATCGCCTTGAGTTGCATATAAATACGCTAACAATTGGTAGAGCCCATTGTATGTCATTTTAAATGGAGTTTGTCCAATATTTAGTGTTTGCTCCCGTGCAAAAAGACTCGAAATGTGCGAACTTATTTCACCTTCTAAAGGAGATAACAGTTTGATGAGTTGATTAATTTGCTCATCACTAAATGAAGCATGAGATAAAGAGAATTCAAAAGCTTCATTGAATTCTTTCATATTCCAATCACTCCTAGATTCATCAGCAAGAACTTTAAACACCAAGTCTGCCATAAATTGGCTTTGTCTTTTTTGCAGTTCGTTTACCTGCTTATTCTTAAGAACAGCACCATAATAGTCAACAAAGCTTGTATATTCTACTTGTGCAGATATAAGCTGTTTTAAATCATAACTAGCTACATTATTTTTAATGATCTTAGAAATACTGTCGGCATACCACAACATCTCGTCTGATAAGTAGAAGTCTTTATTTCTGTTCATGCTTAAAGTGCTGATACCTACAGCTGTAGCCATTTTGATCTTTTCTACATCACTATTGAGTTTATCTAACGTCTTTTTTACAGATCCTTTCTCATATTTTTCAGCACCAATAAGATAGTAGGTTTGCCATCCTAATGTAGAGTGTCTGCTCTCCAGTAATTTTTCAGAGTCTTGTTTAATCGCCTCTATTACCACATCATTCCTTCTTTTTACTGCATCTAAATAATAGAAAGAGCTGAAAATTACTAAAGCAAGAACAGCGAGTGTCGCTATTATTTTTCTTGCTCCAACGCGAACTACTGCACGGGTTATTACATGTTTTTTTGCACTAAGAGACAGAAACTCCTTACTGTTATCTAATATCTCCTTGGCTTTTTCAAGTGTTTCTGAGTCGTTGCCAGTTTCTAAATATCGTTTAATCCAGTGAGGTGTTGGGCTTAAATCCTCAAACCATTTTTCAAAATAAGTTAATGGTCCTATAGGCAACAAAAAACCACTGGATCTATCATGCTTGATCCAACGAACCACTTGTTGATAAAAGTCTTGATAAGTGGTATAATAGCCATGTTCCTCTTTTGCCCATACTTTTAGTAACTCCCAATTTCTGATAAGTGATTCGTGGGTTATATCGAGTACTTCATTATAATTTAGTGGAGTATTTTCCTCACTGTCATTGATAAATGGGCGAATTAAGGTATTTCCTGGTTCACGAAAAATATTAAGTACCTCTGCCAAAGTTTCGATTTTGACATCAAGGTTTTCCATGATATTATGGATCTCCGTCAACGTCATACGGTTTCTTACCGCCCGGCTCTGATCAATTTTAGTTAAACAAATGAAAATAATCTTGATAATTTTTTTGGCCTCTTCTTTATGAATATGATTCCCTGTTTTCTCCAAATAGTAATCTGCGGCCATTTCATACAGCTTGTTGGCATGCGTATCCAAAACATTCCGCAAATTTGGCTGATGATAGCAATCCTTTATATATTGAGGAAGCTTTTCAAACCAATCCTTAAATCGATCTTGATCTCCATTTGGTAATTCATCAGGGTTAAGGCCACCAACCATCGCATAATGCACCAGATCCATTTCTTCCTGCCCACTATCTGCAGCCATCCAAATTTGATTGAGGGCATGCTGCAAAATAGGCAGCTGATCTACTCCTTCAGTAATATCATAAATCAGCCTTTCCGTTAGCCTCTTTGAAATGGTGTTGCCACTTAAAATTGCGGGCTCTTCAATTACTTCTTTGAGCTCTTTTCTATTGAGTCTAGGTACAAAAAACTGGGAGAATCCAATGGATTCGGGTAATCCTCTAAATGCCGTACACTGCCCAATATAATCAGAGCGCATGGTAAACACAATGTAGATGGGAAGACCTTCTTCAAGAGCTATTTTTGCTGTTTCTAGAAGTAAGTTGATGACCAAGTTTGACTCCTTACTTGTGACTCCTCGATAATAATTTTCAGGGTTGGTAAAAAATTCTTCAAACTGGTCTGCTAGAATTATCAGATTCGATGCTCTTCTTTTTATAGCAGAACGTTCTTCTTCATTTGCGTTAATCCACTCTTGTGAATCTGGATCAACATAGCGAATAGAATTTTTGTATAAATCTACGAGAGCAGAAAAACCATGACTTAATTCAGCCTCTACAGTGCTCACACTTTTTATTTCCAATTGCTCAGCAACAGATCGGCAGAGATTCTTAAGCGGACTTCTTTCTGGTCTAAAATCAATAACATTCCATTGTGTATAAGTTGATTTTAGAAAACCTGCTCTTGCAGTAGGAATAATCCCTGCATAAACTAAAGAAGATTTACCATCACCAGATGCTCCGGTAAGCATCAAGAACTTATTGCGTTGTAATTGTGCAGTAGCTTCCTGAATTTGTTCGTCTCTTCCTTTAAAGTAGATAGACTCCTCTTCAGTAAAGGACCTTAGTCCGGTATAGGGGCATATTTGAAAATCTTCGAACACTATCTATTTAGTTCAAGGATTTTCACGTAAACTTTTTTCACTTCATCGGAGACAGTGCCGTTCGGCACTATGGTACTATGTACTTTTGGGGCTTTAAAGTTACGCGCTTTATTGGAGACAGGGTCATCTTCTCCAACCAGTAATAATGGAGTTGGGGAGGAAGCTCCACCTACCTGTTTCCAAACTTGCTTAATAAATGGAAGCGCCCAGTCAGCAGCATATTTGAAATAGACTACAGCAAGTTTACTTTTAGGTATTTGTTGAGTAGATATTTCTCTATATTCTTCTTCCCCATCTGGCATAATATTCATGATCTCTACAGGATATTCACTGCTTATCATATCGGTAATAAGACGCGCATCATTCTCATCCTGCTCACTAAATATGAAGAAGATGTCAGTGTCTTTCGCATCATATTTACTCACATCATCTTTCATCATAATTACTCTAATATCATCCACCAACTGCATTGGCCCTGAGCTATTTGAGTACATCATGTTGCGGGTAATATTATTACGAATATATTTGATAAAAGCTGCCTGAGCTGGCTTAGTATCGTCTTTATTAGTAACGGTATCCCAAATTATGGTATTAAAATCGGTCTCGGCATTTTCTGCTATTTCTTTGGCTTTTTCAAATTGATACTGAGGAAATGAAAGGTCATCCTGCATCTCAAATCGTCTTCCATATTCTTCACTTAATATGTGTAAACTGCAAGCACATTTGGCCATTTCCTGACTTACAAGATTCTTAAAAAGTTCGTCATCGGCTGGGCAGTCAATGGAAGGGTATACATTAAATCCTGCTTTCTGAAGAATGATCGCCATTTCTTCTCGTTGGCCTTTAAGGTCACTTGAAGTCCAGGCCAGATAGATATTTGGCCTTTCCTGATTAATAACTTGAACCTTTATATTTTTGGGCAGGGAAGTACTAATAGTAGTTAGTGAAACTGGTTGCGGTTCTGTAAATGATTCAGAAGAAGCTGGCTCAGATTGATTACTTAAATTAGTCTTTATTCCTTGAATTATTTCTTTTATTGCGTTGGCAACTTTATTGATTTGATTTCTATAAAGGGGTTTTCTGGCGTCAATTTGCATCTCATCGTCAACCGGACGCAAAGGCCTGTTAACTCCTGCATCTCTATATATAAAATCTATAGATCTAAGTGCACCCGAGAGCTCTGTTTCCAAGAGTCTAGCATCTTCAGGTTCTATATCATGAATTCTAACCGGAAGAATTCTACTAGCATAATTGCCATTTTGTAAACGTATATTCCTTCCGTAGTTATCGTTTTCAGAGCTATTCTTAAAAACCAGAAATTCATGTTGCCATGCAAATGATTTGGTATCGCAATAAGTTTGAGAAATGATTGGTATAAATACCACGGCCTTTATTTTGCCATTTATACTTTCATCTACATTATGTGATTCAAGTAAACCATCATTGGCATTAGCATCAAAGTATAATGATAGTTTATCTTTTAGGGTAGCGTCTAACTCTTGTTTTAATTTTTCAACAAACTCACTTACCCAACCATCGTATTTGTTGTCATTGTGCCTGTAGCTAAGAAAAATATCATATTCACAGTCTTTGAAGATTGATGGCATATTACTGATTGATAGAGTATTAGGTTCTTATGCATAATAATCATAAAAAAATTATAAATCAATTAGTTTAGTGTTTAAACACCCGAGTTTTTTATTTTATTTCTTAAATATTTGGAAGACACATCATTTTAGAGTTAATCAAATAGCTATCTAGGAGATCGAGGTTTGTTTTTCGCAATGAGATGATCTTTATTTTATGCACATTAATTAAACTGTTAAACTTTTTTATTTATTTGGTTCAAATGAGACATCTAACTGTTGTACCCTTGGTGTTTTCTCAGGTGTAAGTGTAAAGAAGATTTCAATAACACCATTCTCAGTCTCAATTTTGAAACTTCCCCGCAGTTGATTATTTGGCTCCATATTGTTGATTTTTTTAAGTTCTCCTGCTTTTTTTAACACTTCTTGAATTTCAGACATGCGATGGTCTCGTGATTTGTCCAAGTAAAAATTTTCAGCTAGAATTTTTGCTTCGAGTTCTGAGTCCCAACTTTGTATCAATTCAACTATCTGCTTTTGTCTTTCTGATAAAACATCCGAAACAGGAAGTTGTCTGGGTTGTATATTCAGTGAATCAAAAAGCAATTTTCCAATATCATTAAATGGGTAAGGACTAGTATAGGTGAGGTTACAAAATGCCATTATTCCAATCCCATACTCAGGATAAAATTTATAATTACTACCAAAACCAGGGAGCGCACCTCCATGTCCTACTTGCTTTAGATTATTACAGTTTTCAGAAATACCCAGTCCGAAGCCATAGCCTGTAACCACAGCGCAAGGGTCTCCACTAAAGTTTGTTGACTGCGCATACAATCTCGAGAACTGTGGTGTTTGCATTTCTCTTAACGAACTCCTTTTAATCGGACCAGTATCTTCATCACTTCTAGGCGGCCATGCAGAGAGGTGAAAACTGACATACTTACTAAAATCCTCTATAGAAGTAATCAATCCGCCCATGGCGCCATAAGCACCATCGTGAAGCATCGGCTCTAACTTCCACTGTTCGTCTTCCCAGCGATAACCAATCGCCAATTTTTTTTCAGGCACACTGTCGTACTCCCAATAGGTCTGTTCCATGCCCAATGGTTGCAGAATGTTTTTTGTAATATATTCCTGATAAGGCATACCCGATGCTTGCGAAACGATATAGCCGAGTAAGGCATAACCAGTATTACTATACTCAAAACTATAGGAGGGAGGATTTGAAAAAGACACCTCTTTAGCAATAAGATCAAGTAACATTTTATTCGATTCATGCAGTTGGCGATCTCCCCAAGGGTTGTCTTCAGGGAATCCGGCTGTCATTGTCAACAGGTTTTCAATATCAATGGTAGGACTGTCTTCAGAAAGATACTCAATGGAAGCCATCTCAGGTATGTATTGGCTAACCGGACCATTCAAGGACAGTTTTCCTTCGTCCCTTAATTTCATTATAGCCATAGCTGTAAAACTCTTGGTCATGGATGCTATGCGAAAGGAAGATTTGGTGGTGGCTGAAAGTTTTTCATCCAAATTGATAAGCCCTGTAGCAGAAGAAACAACCAGTTCGTTGTCCACTACAATACCATAAGCAATCCCTGGTATATTTTTAGCCTTAGCGTGACTTATAATAAGGCGTTCTAATTCTGGAGCTATCTTTTTGATTTGTTCTTTTCGATTATCATTTACAAAAACTGATGCCTGATAGGAATCAGAAACAAGGCGTGGAGCACTTATAGTATTTGAATTTTCCGATTTTTCGGAATTGCATCCAATCAGTAATGCTACAAGACAGATATAGAGAAGATTAATATTTGAGTCTTTCATAATTAACTTTTTTAATATAAACTCCCTTGATATAAAACCTAAGGAGTAAAAAGGCGCCAATGATTTATAGCTATTTATCTTTCTGATCACCAGTCTTATAATCAGCAGGGAAAGCTTTTAATACCTCTCTAGTTAAATCCCACCGATCGAAACCTTGTCTACCATAGTCAAGACCCCTTCTAACAATAACAAGATCATGCGAAGGAATTACGATGACATATTGGCCTCGGTTTCCGGCAGTGGCATAAGCATCTTTAGGCACATCATAACGATCATCGGGTACCAGCCACCATTGTCCACCATAGAAATTACCTCTATCCGCTGTAGAAGGTGCTGGAGTTCTCACAAAGTCTATCCACTTCTCTGAAAGTAACCTTTCTCCATTCCAAACCCCATTTTGCTGGTAAAGCATTCCAAATCTGGCTAGGTCACGAGCATTAGTGTACACC
>CAYGNU010000066.1:0-12933 GCA_964351175.1 uncultured Roseivirgaceae bacterium
TAATTATTAAACACTTTAAACTTAACTTAAAACATAACCTTATGAAGAAGTTTTTACTAATGTTTATGTTTTTCTTCCTCGCGGCAGCTGGTGTCATGTACGCCCAGCAGTCAGTGAGTGGAAAAATAACTGATGGTAGTACTGGAGATGCAATTCCTGGTGCTAACATTGTTGAAAAGGGTACCAGCAATGGTACTGTTACTGATATTGATGGTAATTACACATTATCAGTAAAAAGTGGGGCAACGCTTGTTGTTTCATTTATAGGATACGCTACACAAGAAGTGGCCGTTGGGTCGAGAGGAGTAGTAGATATCAAGCTACAAGTTGATGTTACCGAATTGAGTGAAGTAGTGGTTATTGGCTATGGTCAAACAACCGTCAAAGATGCTACTGGTGCTGTTGCCGCTGTAAATTCTGAGGACTTTAATGGTGGGGTAATTTCTTCTCCAGAGCAATTAATTCAAGGTAAAACTGCTGGTGTTCAAATAACTACTACAAGTGGTGCTCCTGGTGCAGGAGTTCAATTGAGAATAAGAGGAACAAGTTCTATTAGATCTAATAATAACCCATTATTTGTTGTTGATGGAGTTCCATTAAGTGGAGGTACTCAACCTGCTTCAGCTGATGTTGGATTTGGTACTCAAGCGGATACAAACCCCCTAAACTTTATCAATCCTAATGATATTGAAAGCATTAGTATTTTGAAAGATGCTTCTGCTACATCCATCTATGGATCAAGAGGTGCAAACGGTGTTGTTATTATAACAACTAAAAGCGGAAAAGGAAACAAAGGAACTTTTGATTTTGCTTCAAGTGTAAGTATCGCTAAGCCTGCTAACACGTATGATTTATTGAACAGAGAGCAGTTTTTAGCTGGTGTAGCTCAATTTGGTGGTGATCCAGTTGCTCAAGATTTGGGTTCAGACACAGATTGGCAAGACTATATCACTAGAACTTCAGTATCTCACAAGCAAAATCTTTCTTACTCAAGAGGTTTTGAAACATCTTCAATTAGAGCGTCTTTAGGTTACGAAGATCAGCAAGGTATTATGGAAAACTCTTTCATGAAAAGATTTACTGGAAGAGTTAACGCTTCAAAATCTTTACTAGATGATAAATTAAATATTGATTTATCAACCACTTATTCGAATGTAAGAAGAGAAGATCCTCCTATTAGTGGAAATGCCGGTTTTGCTGGTGATATATTGGGAGCTGCATATTCTGCTAACCCTACATGGCCTACTGACCCAGACTTTAATTCTGGCGGTCAAAGAAGCCCAGCAAATATGTTAGAGTACTATCAAAGTACAGGTACTACTAATAGGTTTTTGACAAATATTTCGGCAGACTATAAATTAACTGATGGATTAACTGCTAAAGCAACCTATGGTATTGATTATTCTAAAGGTGAGAGAAACACTTTGATTTCTGGTGATGCTAGAAATGGTGGAGATGGTGTTCAGGATTTTGGCCAAGGTCAATTAAACGAAAATCGTACTATTAGTAACCTTGTTGAATTAACTTTGAACTATAATAAAACAGTTGGAAATGTTAATATTGAAGTTGTAGGAGGATATTCAGTTCAGAGTTTTAGAAATGATTATTTCTGGGCAGCAGCAAGAGGTTTTACTGATTACAGTGATTTCGACAATATGAAAAATGAGTTGAGAGACTCTTATGAGGCTGGGGATGATGCGGCTTCAGGTATTTATGAAGATTATAATAACTGGGGTGTTACTAACGATTTAAGAAATGCTGCTAATACTAATGGCGGGTTCGTTAGTGGAATCAATTTTGGAGATGGTTCATTGGAACAAAGTTATTTTACTAGACCAGCCGGTGTAACCGTTGATGCAATTGCTGCTAACTTCTATGACCAAACTGATTATATTCAGTCGTATTTCGGTAGAGGTAATTTTACTATAGCAGACAAATACTTAATTACTGCTACTGTAAGAGTTGATGGTTCATCTAAATTTGGAGCTGACAATAGATATGGTGTTTTCCCTTCTGGAGCTGTTGCTTGGAAATTACACGAAGAAGCTTTTATGCCTGACTTCTTTAATACATTCAAAGTAAGAGCTGGATGGGGTATTGTTGGAAACCAAGATGGCTTGGGTTATGGCGAATATATTAGAAGAGAAAGATATGGCGATGCAGGAGTTGGTGCAGCTAGAGAGATCGGACTACCTGGTACAGTTACTCAGGGTTCTATAAACCCAGAGTTGAGATGGGAATCAACAACCCAGACCAGTATAGGTCTTGATTTCGGAATCATGGACGAGAAAATTACCGGTAGTTTCGATTATTACGTCAAAAATACTACTGATTTATTGTTAAGACGTAATGCTGCTCAACCAGCAGTTGCTAATCAAATATTTGATAATCTTGATGCAACTGTGCTAAACAAAGGTTGGGAATTAGCCTTAAATTATACACCAATAGACAACGCTAATGGATCATTTAGCATTGGCGGTAATGTTTCTCACAACGAAAATGAAGTTCAGGACTTTGGAGGTGTACTAGATGCCGGTACTATATATGGTCAGGGATTAACTGGTGCTTATGCTCAGCGTTTAGCTGGAGGTTATCCATTGTTTTCTTTTCACTTGAGAGAGTTTGAAGGCTTTGATGATAATGGTCAGCCAATTGGTGATAATCAAACATTTGTGGGCAAGTCAGCGTTACCTACTTGGAACGTAGGACTTTCATTAAATGCTCGTTACAAAGCATTTGACATTGCAGCGTATATGGCAGGTCAATATGGACAATATGTTTATAACAATACTCAAAATGGATTCTTTACGGCTGGTTCTATTAACAACGCTAGAAACGTAACTCAAGATGTTTTAACGAGTGGTGAAGCAGGTTCTGCTGAAGCAGCTGTATCTACTAGGTTTTTAGAAAAAGGAGATTTTTTAAGAATGCAAAACTTAACTATAGGTTATAATGTTCCTATGAAAAGCGATGGATTTATTAAGAAATTAAGGTTAAACTTTAATGCACAGAATTTGTTTATTATAACAGATTACAGTGGTTTGGATCCTGAAGTAAGTACAAGTCCAGCTGATTTTAATTTGTTGAATGGACTTCCTACCGCGGGTATAGATTACACTGCATATCCTAGACCTAGAACGTTTACGTTTGGATTAAATGCATCGTTTTAATTAAATAACTATTTAAAATAGATAATATGATTAATAATTTAAAAATCAAAAATAGACCTTGGATACCAGTAGTGGTATTAGGTGTATTGATGTCTTCATGTAGTCTTGACATAGACGAAACGGATTCATTAATAACTGAAGGAGGATCTTCGGTTTTCAACGGAGTTGAAAACCCTGCAGGATCTGTAGACAATTTGTACAATGGTATTACTGGGCAAATTGGTTCTCAAGAGAATATATATTCTCTTTCAGAAGTAACGTCCGATATATTATTAGTTCCTACAAGAGGAACTGATTGGGGTGATAATGGTGTATGGAGAACGCTTCATGCTCACACATGGGGTCCAACTCACCTTTTCGTTAGAAATGTTTGGAACAATAAGAACAGTGCTGTCTTGAGAGCAACTGAGGTTATCGATCCACTAAGTGGTGCGACAGCTGATCAAATTGCACAAGCTAAATTTGTAAGGGCTTATAACATGTTTTGGGTAATGGATTGTTACGGACAAGTTCCATTTAGAAACCCTACTGATGGACCTGAGGTAGTACCTACTGTGTATACTCGCGCTGAAGCATACGATTTAGTTGTTCAGGATTTGACTGATGCAATTGCAGGTTTACCAGAGGGTAATCCTGGATCAGACAATAAGCTTAGGGCGACTAAGGCCACAGCTAGGTGGTTATTGGCTAAAGTGAAGTTGAATTCAGGAGTTTATTTATCTCCAGATGCTGCTGTTCCAAGTGCACCTTCTTCTGCTGATTTACAGGAAGTCATTGCTTTAGTAGACGCTATTGAGGACGCTGGATTTTCTTTAGTAGATGGTAATTACTTTGAAAATTTTGTAGGTCCAACTTTTACGAATCCTGATGTAATTTGGAATGTTTCTGCGGATGTTGGTACAAAGATGTGGAATGGTCTTCATTACAATCAAGCACACTCTGGTAACGGAGGAGGTGGATGGAATGGATTCACTACTTTGGCTGAGTTTTATGATTCATTTGAAGGTCCAGCGAACGATAACTCTGTCGGTTTAGGTCAGGAGGAGAGAAGAGGTTATACTCAAACTTTAGCTTCTACTAATGCTGATAACGAAGGTTTTGGATACGGTTTCCAATTAGGTCAGATGTATGGATGGAGAGATGGAGCTGCTGTTGCTTTAGAAAACAGAACTGGTGCACCATTATCTTTTACTAAAGAGTTACCGGGTCTTGTAGGTAATAATGAGGTTACAGGTATGAGATTATTAAAGTATTCTCCTGCCAATGGTTCATTTACTTCAGGAACGGTGCTTGCGAGATTTGCAGATGCTCATCTAATGAGGGCTGAAGCAAAATTAAGATCAGGTGATGCAGCAGGTGCACTAGCAGATGTTAATGCGTTGAGAGCTTTAAGAGAAAATACTCCGGCCTTAGCATCCTTAAGTGAGGCTGAAATGCTTGCAGAAAGAGGAAGAGAGCTTTATATGGAATTTGTAAGAAGAAACGATTTAGTACGTTTCGGAGCATTTGCAAGTTCATGGGAGTTTAAGGAAGCTGGAGACGGCCATACTAATTTGTTCCCTATCCCTGCGGATGCTTTGCTTTCCAATCCTAACTTGGTGCAAAATCCTGGGTATTAATTTTAATAGAAATATTAGTTTAAAAAAGAGGGCGTTAGCCCTCTTTTTTTTGTACTCTTATATAATTCTTTGAGACGACTAAACACTGATAGTCTCATTTTAGATATTAAAAAAAAACATATTTTTTAGATAATGTTTTACCTTTGTAACAACAGTTTGATATTTAAGTCTATTGGATTTTATTAACCAAAAGAACCAACCTAGAAACGTCATTTAAATTATAGCATGGAGAGACTGACATTGAGTAAGATACTTGAATTTATCTTATTGACTTTTATAGTAGTAAGTTGCGGTAAGAATAATGAGGAGGTGCCAAGTGAAACTAGTGATCATCTATTTGTTAAAATACCAGCAGAGGAAAGTGGTATTGCATTTGTTAATGAAATAGAAAATCAAAAAAGCTTCAATATTTTCAAATACAGAAATTTCTATAATGGAGGAGGTGTAGCTATCGGAGATGTTAATAATGACGGATTACCAGATATTTTCTTCACAGCCAATATGAATAAGAATCATTTGTATTTAAATAAAGGTGATTTCAAATTCGAAGATATTACTGATGCAGCAGGAGTTGGGGGTAATAAACCCTGGAGCACAGGAGTTGTGATGGTTGATATAAACGCAGACGGGTTGCTGGATATTTATGTAAGCAATGCCGGTAATTTGGAAGGTAATAATCATGATAATGATCTGTATATCAATAATGGGGATTTAACTTTTACGGAAAGAGCTAAGGAGTATAATTTAGCGAAAAGTGGATTTTCAACACATGCGTCATTTTTTGATTATGACAAGGACGGTGATTTAGATGCATATCTATTAAATAATAGTAATATTCCTGTAGGTAGTCTGGGTTATGCAGCAGACAGAGAAAAAAGAGCAAGTGAATGGGAGAATGTACCTGAGATATTTAGAGGTGTTGGCGATGTATTACTTAGGAATGATGATGGTAAATTTGTTGATGTTAGTGAAGAGGCGGGGATTTACGGAAGTCTTATAGGTTTTGGTCTTGGTGTTTTTGTTTGTGACCTTAATGATGATACCTACCCCGATATTTATGTGTCTAACGATTTTTATGAACGAGATTATCTTTATATAAATCAAAAAGATGGCACATTTGCCGAAGAAATAAAGAAATGGACATCACATCTTTGTTTATCTGCAATGGGTGTTGATATGGCAGATATTAATAATGATGGTCTTAATGATATCTTTATTACTGACATGATGCCTGAAAAGGATCAAAGAATCAAAAAAGTTATGGAGTTTGAAAACTATGATGTTTTTAAGCTTAAACAAAGTAGAGACTTTTATCAGCAATACATTCAAAACACACTTCAAGTTAATAACGGTAACAACTCATTTTCTGAGATAGCCTATTTCAGTGGGATTGCTAAAACAGACTGGAGTTGGGCTGGTTTAATGTTTGATATGGATAATGATGGATACAAAGATATTTATGTTACAAATGGTATCATTCATGACTTGACAGATATTGATTTCGTTGATTTTTTTGCAAATGAAATAATTCAAAACACTGTACTGACAGGTGAGAAAAAAGAAATAAGTGCCATAATCGATAAGATGCCTGTAGTGCCTTTGGCTAATTACGCATACAAGAACAATAAGGATTTTACATTTAAAAACGTAACTAATGATTGGGGTTTAGAAATACCAAGTTTTTCGAATGGCTGTGCCTATGGTGATCTTGATGGTGACGGAGATTTAGATCTTGTCGTTAATAATGTAAATATGGAGGCATTTGTGTTTAAGAATGAAAGCAGACAAATAACAAATAATAACTACATTCAATTTGTCTTCAAAGGGGGACAAAAAAATACTTTTGCAATAGGTACTAAGGTCAAACTTTATATTGGTAAAGAAACTATTTTGCAGGAGCTAATGCCGTCAAGAGGCTTTCAGTCTTCGATGGATTATACCATGACAGTAGGCCTTGGAGAAATTTCAATAATAGATTCATTAATGGTACTTTGGCCAGATGGAAAACGCACAAACCTTAGTAATATTAAAGTCAATCAAAAAATCAGTTTAGATCAAGAGTCAGGAACCAAGATTGAGACTAAGCAAAGCCCAAGGCCTAGTACTCTTTTCGTTGAGCTAAGTAATAAACTTGATAGACACGAAGAAGATCAATTCGATGATTTTGATCAGGAGGGATTAATAAACAAACAAATCTCAAAGGAAGGGCCGGCTATGGCTGTTGGAGACCTAAATGGTGACGGAAATGAAGATGTATTCATAGGAGGAGCAAGAGGTTTTTCTGGGAATGTATATATCCAGACTGATAATGGTGAGTTAAGCTCGAAAATAAGTAAATGCTTTAATGAAGATAATACCTATGAGGATACTGCAGCATCATTTTTTGATGCTGATGGGGATGGAGATTTAGACTTAGCTGTAGGGTCTGGTGGTAATTCAGCATCAAATAAAGAGACGTATCTTACCAGAATATACTTGAATGATGGAAAAGGGACATTTACTAAACTCGAGCAAACACTACCATCAAAACAAACCAATATTTCCGTTATCGCTCCAAATGATTTTGATAATGATGGTGATATAGATTTATTTGTTGGTTCCAGAAGTGTACCTGGAATTTATGGAATCGATCCACCACATTTATTCTTACTTAATAATGGCGATGGTACTTTCGAGGATGGCACTGAAAAATTTGCTTATGACCTAAAAGATGCAGGAATGGTTACGGACGCAAAATGGTCTGATCTTGATGGCGATCAAAAAGATGATTTAGTGACTATTTCCGAGTGGGGCACACCTATTATTTTTAAGAATTCAGGGAAAAGATTGTCAAGGTTAAAGACTGATCTTGATTCACTGCATGGTTGGTGGAAAGTTTTAGAGCTCTCTGATTTAGATAATGATGGTGATATTGATCTGATAATAGGCAATCAAGGACTTAACGTTCCTTATACTGCTTCTACGGATAACCCGATGAAAATATGGATTAATGATTTTGATGAAAATGGCACGATAGAACAGATTATTACATCTCATTATGATAATGGTGACTACCCCATACATATGAGAAAAGAACTAACTGCCCAGCTGCCTAACTTGAAAAAACAAAATTTAAAGGCCTCTGACTATGCAACTCGTACTGTCCAACAGTTATTTAATAAGGAAGTTGTAGATAATTCGCAAATGAAGATGGCTAATATATCAGAAACTATTATTGCTGTAAATGACGGTAATGGCAAATTTCATATAAGTAAGTTGCCGAGTAGAGTACAGTGGTCATGTGTATGTGGTATTTCTTGCTCTGATATTAATGGTGATGGCAATATGGACATCATTATGGGAGGTAATAATTTTGAATTGAAACCTCAGTTTTCAAGGCAAGATGCTAGCTATGGACATGTTTTGCTAGGTAATGGCAACATGGATTTTAGTTGGAAAAACTTCTCAGAAAGCGGTTTCTTCATCAGAGATGAGATCCGTCATATTAAGTCTTTTACCGATAAGGATGGAAATAAATACCTAATAACCGCAATTAATAATGCACAACCTAGGGTATTTAAGTATACTAACTAAGCGAATGCACTATATGATGAAGAGGAGATTTGAAGTAAAGTATAGCTTCCTATTAATGATGATTTTGCTTTTGGTTTCTTGCAATGATGAAAAGCCTCTCTTTGTCAAATTAGATGTAGCTACTTCTGGTATAACATTTAAAAATACTTTGGAACAAACTGATGATTTTAACATCATTGACTATCTCTATTTTTATAATGGAGGAGGAGTTTCAATTGGTGATATCAATGGAGATAGTTTGCCAGATATATTTTTCTCTGGAAACCAAGTCAGTAATAAACTTTATTTGAATAAAGGCAATTTGAAATTCGAGGATATCACTGAAAAGGCACGTGTAAAAGGTGAAAGCACATGGAATACCGGAAGTATAATGGGTGATGTTAATGGAGATGGTTTGTTGGATATCTATGTGTGTGCTGTTGTAGGATTAAAGCATTTAACAGGTCATAATGAACTTTTTATTAATAATGGAGACAACACCTTTACTGAGAGTTCAGAGTCCTACGGGCTGGACTTCGATACTTACGGTTCATCTGCGGCCTTTATAGACTATGATTTAGATGGAGATTTAGATATTTATCTACTCAACCATGCCATACATACGGCTGAATCTTTCGGACACTCTAAGGTTAGAAATGAAAGAAACTATGCGACAGGGGATAAATTATTACGTAACAATGGAGATAAATTTGAAGATGTTAGTCTGCAAGCGAATATAATTGGAGGGGTGAATAGTTATGGTCTGGGCATCTCAATTTCAGATTTTAATCAAGATGGTTTTCCTGATATTTTTGTTGGTAATGACTTTCATGAAGATGACTATTATTATATTAACCAAGGTGACGGTACATTTCAAGAAAAAGGAAAATCGGCATTCACTCATATGAGTAGATTTTCAATGGGTAATGACGTAGCAGATATTAATCATGATGGATATCCAGACCTTATTAGTTTAGATATGCTCCCTAAAGACGAGGTAGTGTTAAAAAGGTCAGAGGCTGATGAAAATATTACCATTTCAAAGATGCGTACTGAGCAATACGGGTATTATTACCAATATGAGAGAAACATGATGCAGGTTAATCAAGGTAATGGAGAATTCCTTGAAACTGGATTGTTAAGCAATGTTGCTGCCACCGATTGGAGTTGGAGTGCACTTTTCTCCGATTTCGATCAGGATGGAAATCAGGATCTTTTTATTTCAAATGGAATTCCAAGACGTCCAAATGACTTAGATTATATCAAATATGTTTCAAGTGAGCAGATAGTAAATACAATTGGCGCTACCAAATTGGTGGATCAGAAGGCTATGGCTTTGATGCCATCGGGTAAGGTAAAAAACTATGTTTTCAAGGGGTCAGGAAGTTATGAATTTGAAGATATGTCAGATTCTTGGTTACCAGATGAACAAACATCCTCAACGGCAACTGCTTTTGGAGATCTGGACAATGATGGAGATTTAGATCTAGTGATTAACAATGTTGATGATGCTCCGAGTATTTATATAAATCAAACTAATTCTTCGGCCAATTATCTTAAAGTTCATCTTAAATATATTGGTGCGAATAAGTTAGGTGTTGGAAGCAGTGTATCATGTTATTCTGATGGATTGCTTCAATACAAAGAACTATATACGGTTCGAGGTTTTCAATCCTCATCAGAGCCTATAATTCACTTTGGTTTAGGTAAAAACTCTATTATAGATTCTTTAGTAATTGTATGGCCTGATAGAACGAGACAAGCGCTGAAGGACCTAACGGTGAATAAAACAATAACAGTTTCATATGAAAAGAGTGATTTGACTTTTAATGACCTCGAAAGAACAAGTGAAGAAGTTCTGTTTGCTCAGGTAGATCCAAAATCAATAGGAATTACATTTAAACACATAGAAGATAATTATTCAGATTTTGATAGACTTAAGTTATTGCCCTATCAACAATCTGATAAAGGTCCAGCAACCGCAATCGGAGATTTAAATAATGATGGACTTCAAGATATCTACTTTGGGGGCTCTAAAAGAATTCCTGGCGAGATTTATTTACAGACTAACTCTGGTTTTGAGAAGAGTTTAATCGTTCAGATTAATAAAGACTCTATAAATGAAGATGTGGTAGCGGTCATTGAGGATTTTGATGGAGATGGAAAAAATGATCTTATTATTGGAACAGGTGGGGCTGATTTCTACAATAAATCAGAGCCATTGTTGGATACATATTATAAATCCTCTGACTCAAGTTTTCTGAAAGTCAATATGCCAGAATATTATGAAAATGCTTCTTGCATTAAGAAATATGACTTTGACAGTGATGGGGATATTGATGTTTTTATTGGAAATCAGTCAGAATCAAATGATTTTGGTAAAATTCCTAGGTCAGGATTATTTCAGAATAAAGATGGAAATTTCATTCCAGTTCAACCTGAATTATTTGATGAGCTGGGAATGATTACTGATGCCACTTGGGATGATTATAATAAGGATGGAAGAATTGACTTAATTGTTCTAGGAGAATGGATGAGTCCTTTGTTTTTAAAAAATGTTGATGGAAAATTTGTTAAAGATGATGTTTTAACTTCAGATCTTAATGGTTTATGGCAATCCATTATTCCTTTTGATATAGATCAAGATGGTGATAATGATTTCGTAATAGGCAATTGGGGGCTTAATTCTAAGTATAATGCGTCATCAGAATATCCATTACTAATGTATTATAATGATTTTGATAATAATGGAAAATCTGAAACAGTCATTGCTATTGAAAAAGAAGGAAAATACTATCCTTTAGATCCATTTGATATGATTGCAGGCCAAATTGTCAGTTTACATAAAAAATTTACTAGTTATAAGGAGTTTGCAGGTAAAACACTTGATGAAGTATTTTCTAAGGAGCTACTAGATAGTAGTGAAAAATTTAGTGTCCATCAACTTGCTTCTGGATATCTCAAAAATAATAATGGCCAGTTTAATTTTGTCCCTTTTGGTAATGATCTACAACTTTCACCAATATTGTCATTACTCGAATACGATTTTGATAGGGATGGTTCGAGTGAAATAATTATAGGAGGAAATTACTTTCGAGTACACCACATACATGGAAGGTTTGGATCTTTTAATGGGGCGATTGTCAAAAATGAAAAAGAGGTTTTGCTTGGAAAAACTATTGGAACCAATTTTATTAATAAATCGGTGAGACACTTTAATATAATTTCACTTGGTGAGGATAAGTATTTGCTTGTTACTTTAAATGATGATAAAGCACAAGTCTATAAATTAAGAAAGTAGTATGAAGAAGATTTTGTTTATTCTACTAGGCCTTGTATTTATACTTATAGGATGGTATTTGCTTATTAAACCTTATGAATATAGCGTTAATTTTAGAGCTAAAACTACACAAGGGGATTTAATTGAGACCATTAGACTATGGAATCGAACCTTGGATAATTGCTCTATAATAGAAGTAGATTCTTTAAATAGCCTAATCCAAATAGTTAAAATAACAGATGCTGAATATCGTTATTCATGGAATTTAAAGAAGGTAAACGATAGTGTGACGCAGGTAAGAGTTGAAATATCTGAACCATTGAAATCTATTTCTAATAAGTTGCTTATAGCTTTTTTAGATTTACCAATTGAAAGAGATGCCAATATTTTGACAAAACAATTTTACGCTATTCTTAAAGAACATTTGGAAATAACCAGTGTCCAAATTATTGGAGAAGTTGAACTTGAACCTATATTCTGCGCTTGTAGAACTGTAGAAACTGATCAAATAAATAAAGCTAATGGAATGATGGCAAATTATAATTATTTGACAGAATTCACTGGAAATCAAAACCTTCAAGTTAATGGCCCCCCTTTAGTGAGATTGTTAGAATGGAGTCATGTAAAGGGTACAGTTAAATTTGATTTCTGTTTTCCAATAGTTAATCAGGATTCGCTCCAACCTAATGAAAATATTATATTTAAACAGTTTGATGGATCGAAGGCAATAAAGGCTGTTTATTATGGTAATTATATTACTTCAGATCGTGCTTGGTATTCATTACTGAATTACGCAACTGCTAATTCACTAAATGTTAAAGCACTTCCTCTTGAATATTTTTATAATAATCCAAGCTTAGGTGTAAACGAGAAAGAATGGAAAGCAGAGATATATTTACCAATACATTAGATAGTTATAGATATTGGTTATTAAGTAAAATAAGACGAATAAATTAAAGAAAAATTACGGGGTAGTGATGAGGAATTTATCCATAATAGTATTAATAAGTGTAATAAGTTTTTCTTGTAGTAAGGAAAAACGAACAATTAAAGTTGACCCAAATAAAATGCACGAGGCGATGCAGCACCTTTCAGATGTTATCGTTCATGATATATTCTCTCCACCAGTAGCGAGTAGAATTTATGCTTATCCGAGCATAGGTGCTTATGAAATTTTGGCATCAAAAGACTCGTCATATAAATCATTAGCAGGTCAGTTGCATGGCTTAACTCCTATACCGCCAGTTCCAGCCAAAGTAAACCACGAGATTGCGGCCCTGCAAACCATGTTGATTCTTGGAAAGACTTTGAT
>CAYGNU010000067.1:0-2918 GCA_964351175.1 uncultured Roseivirgaceae bacterium
AGTTAGCACAGACGCTAAAACTACTGGCGGGTCTTTCCTTCGAAAAGATAACGTTGTACATAATAAACAAGAAGAATACCCAACTTTTGAATTAGAAATTAACGCACAAGGTCTGCAAAAAAAGACGAGCTTTCTTTTTTCTGAGCTAGGTTCTAATTCAAAAGATGATTTAGATGGATACACATTAATTCCTTTGACCAATAACAGGCTTGAACTTCACTCTTTATTAGCTGATGGAACCCCACTTTCAATAAATCATCTTCCAAAATCTTTTACAAATAGAGTAATTATTCCACTTGAAGTACGCGGATATTTTCAAAATAATCCTATTTCAGGCGATTATGAACTTAGATTCATTAATGATGATAATTTTCCTGATGATTGGATTGTATTACTTATTGATAACGAAACAGGGAAAGAAACAAACCTGATTATAGATCAAGAATATCTATTCTTTCATTCCACATCTGATAAAGCCAAAACTGCTAATCCAACCAATCAAAAAAGATTGATCGCAAAAGAAAGTTTAGATACTCGCTTTTCATTATTAATTACCACTGAAGAAATTGAAACGAATATCCCAAGAAGCATATATTTAAATCAAAATTATCCAAATCCTTTTAACCCCTCCACTTTGATTCCATTTGGGTTAGATCAGGATGCACAGGTTGAACTTGTTGTGTATGACATACTAGGTCGAAAAGTACAAACACTTGTAAACGAAACCAGAACCGCCGGTAGGTACGAAGTAAGGTTTGATACTTATAATATGGCCAGCGGAGTTTATTTCTATAGGCTTGTTACCAATAATAAGGTTTTAGTTAAGAGGTTTACACTTATTAAGTAATTTTAAATGGGATTTCTATTCTTCCAGAAGTCTGTCTTAGATTAATAAAAAAATATTGTAATACTTAGTTATTACTTTACTCTTCTAATAAAAGCATTGGAGATTAAAATGAGTAGTTGCTCCAAAATCATTTTCTTAAAAGTAGTTTTATTCATGTTTCTTATCTAACGATTAATCCTACGAGACTTTTTAAAGTTTTATCAGAAATAGATTTAAATCTGCTACTCATCATAAAGCCCCTTTGTTGAATTAGTTAAGAACATATTATCAGAATTTTCCACATAATCTTGATTGGAATACATTAAAAAAAGTTTTTGCATTTATTTTTTTACGAATTTAAATTATTAAAAAATAGATGCTTAATAAAATTAATTCACTCAATTATTTTATTGGACAAATTTTATATTAATTAATCCAATCTAATTAGGGGATTGCTTACGTATTCATATTTTGTAATCAATTAAATAAATTTGACAAATGAGCAGTTACGCTGAAATTATTTATCTAACAATAGCGATGATTATTTTTTCTATGCTGTCAATCAATACGGCTAGAACTTTTAATACTTCCCGTCAAAGTTTATACCGAACAGAAGTAGAATATAGAGCCATCGCTGTAGCTCAGGATGAACTTGATAAAGTGCAATGGATTTATGATGATTCTGAGCTCGATCCAGATGGTGCTTCGTATGTATATTCAAGTTACCCGGTAACTGAAACTCATACCTATGGCTCTAGTGATCAATACTCAAATGATTTTGTTATTTACGCTGAATCAGAACTGATTGAAGATACTGGAACTCAAAAGCGATATCAGGTTAGCGTAAGTGTACTCAATGAAAGTGTACAACCCGAAGTTTTTCTTTCACTCGATTATGTAAAATCTTACTCCTACTAGGTGATGTTATGAATATAGGTTTAATGACTACATTTGTTATTGGTGGGATCTTCATGATTTCTATAATGATGTTTAATCAGCAATTTGCATCCGGATCTCAAGAGTTTTTACTAAGTACCATCAATCAAGAGTACTTAGATGATGTAGTAGCAGTTATCTCAAATGATTTTAACAGGATTGGATATAATACCGGAACTGCTGTCCCCTTCACTACCTTACAAAATGATAATGTGATTTTTCAGGCGGATGCTTATGATAACGATACTTACGGCGCAACTAACATTCGATGGTACTTTGATACAACCGATCCCGTAACTACCACTCCCAATCCTAACGATTATTACTTAAAAAGAGTAGGACCAATTACTGCCAGTACGTATGGAACCATCAAATTTCCTGCTACGTTTTTTCAAATTAAGTACTACGCTTCCGATGGATCAGTTACTACTGATAAAAATTCAGTTAAAAAAATTGAAGTGCAGGTAATGGCAGAATCTGGATCTCCATATACAGTTGGTAGAAATAGTTCAGATTTTTATCCAAGAAGTGTATGGAAAAGAATATTTGTGCCGAACAACATTAATTTACCTTATTAGGAGCTGTTATGGGTAAGAGTCTTTTATTTTTAGTTGGTGGTTTAACCATTATAACCGGGTTAATGCAAGTTCAAAATCAGGATAGAATGAAAACTCTACCTGCTGTAACTGCCGCTTATTATGAAGAGCAACAAGCACGCAATATTGCTAAAAGCCTCATAGATAATGCTATCGAAAATATGAAAGCAAATAATAACTGGAATGACAATCTAGATATTACTGATGTTATGGACGTTGGGGGTATGCTTACAGATAATTCGACTTCTATGAAAAATATAGTAAAAACCCTTAAAGCAGGTGGTGTGCGACCTGCCGGTCAACAACAAGAAATTCTGGACGAAGCAGAAATCCAAGCCGGATTACTTGAAAATGGTTTATCAGGTAGCTTACAAAGCTATATAAGTAGCACCCCAAATAAACCAGCCAACAACAGCGTAGGCACTTGGGATGAATACAAACTACTTTTAGTTAGTAAAAGTACATAATATAACATCTAACTAACTAACAAAGTATTAATGCAACGAGATACATAAAACCTGAACTTAGGGAGTAAGAAGATCAGATTTTGGGTGCAGAGG
>CAYGNU010000067.1:2928-12775 GCA_964351175.1 uncultured Roseivirgaceae bacterium
ATAAGTTTCACCCCAAATAAACCAGGCAACAACAGCGTTTGCACTTGGGAGGAATACAACCTTCTGTTAGTTAGTACAAGTACTTATGATAACATCGAAGTTACTACCGAAGTATTAATGCAAAGAGATTCATTCTCAAAATATTCTTACATGACAGATTCAGAACTTAGTTCTTCTGGTGGGGATATTTGGTTTATGGGTGGTGACAATATTTATGGACCGATTCATACCAATGGAACTTTTAAGATGTCTGGTGCACCCTCTTTTTATGGATTGATAACTAGCCCTAATACTTGGGTAGCTCATACCACCAACGGTGCAAGCCCAAACTTTTTTGGTGGAGAAAATTTTAACGCCCCAACAAAAGATTCGCCAAGCAGTTATGAACTTTCGAAACTCACTACCGCTGCGGCGGCTGGGGGACTAACGTTCACCAATCAACTTGACGTTCAATTTTACGAAAGCGGAGGCGTTGGTTACGCTGCTATCCAAGAATGGGACGGAAGTACCTGGAGCTCTGTTACAAATTATGATTTGAGTGCAACAAACGGAATTATTTCTACTACGGGGAGAATCGATGTTGAAGGTGTTGTAAAAGGGCAAATCACTCTTCATTCAGAAGACTTAATAGAAATTGATGGAGATATCACTTATTTCACAAGCCCATTAGTAGATTCTAGCTCAACCGATATGCTAGGTATTGTAAGTGAAGACAATGTAAGGGTTGATGCTAATGCACATACTGCAAGTGGGAGTTCCGATTTAACCATACACGCTTCCATCATGGCCTTAAATACCTCATTCTATGTAGAAAACTATGCTTCAAGTAGCCCAAGAGGTACACTGAATTTGTTAGGCGGCCTTATTCAAAGGAATAGAGGACCGGTAGGAACATTTTCTGGAACTACCCAAATTTCTGGATTTTTAAAAAACTATCAGTATGATGGTCGTTTAAAGGGAAGCATCCCTCCTGCTTTCCCAAGAGAAAGCGTTTTTTCTATTGTTTACTGGAAAGATGAAGTAGTGAATATTTCCAATAACTAAATTATTTTTTCTATGAGAGTTGCCAAATTTCTACTATTAGTTTGCGCCTTCTTTTTTTTAACCAATACTGCTTTTGCCCAAAAAGTTACCTTTAATGTTAACCTGAAGCCTCAACTTGAAGACAGTACTTTTATTCCCGGTAGAGATCAATTAACCGTTGTAGGTAGCTTTCAACCCATTAATTTGCCTACCCCATACTATTTAACTGATCAAGAACCCATTGATAGTGTGTACAGCGTAACCATCGATTTTTCTCCTCGATATAGAAATCAAACATTGATATACAATTTTGAGATGATGGTTAACTATCGAAAGTTGACTGAAAACCTTGAAAGGCAGCTCCTAATTAGGCAAGGCGAGGTTTCTTTAGATGCTCTCTATTTTAACGCATTTGCTTGGTAATTTTTTAGCTATTACAATTTGTTAATTAAGAAACATTAACTGGCTAAAAAGTATTGTTTATGCAATCTTAAAATAAAAGATTACATATTCATATCTATGAGAAAACTCATTGTTATTTTTTTACTTTTTGCATCTATATCTATTTCCAGTAATGCGCAAGAAAACAAGTCGGTTAATGCTAGAGTTAATATTTCTACAAAAATAATTTCTTCAATTGAGTTAATTACCGTTAACACAATAACATTTGAAAATAAAGTTCCAGATCAACAACAAATACATGTAAATCCAATTACAGATGTTAGTGCGGGTTATATGATTGCAGTTGGAACACCAGGAGCAGAATTTCGATTAGAGTACTTACTAGAAAGAACATTAACAAGAGTAGGTGGCGGTGGCAGTATTAACTTTGTGTACGAAATATCCGGCAATACCGAAGAAGAGCAAGCTACTTCTGAAATAATTGATTTTGAGAACAGAAATCTTGTTTTCAATTCAGGTGGAAGGTACTTCATCTGGGTTGGTGGAAAAGTAGATCTTAGGAATGCGGTACCGGGTAATTATGAAGGTGACTTCACTATTGAAATCGACTATATCTAATGCCATTAAATCTTTCAACATATTTTAGCATAACCTATATTTGGATACTATTATTAGCTTCTAGTACCTCTCTATATTCTCAGGAAATTAATTTCGGCTCATATAGCAGTGATTATACGATAAGTATTTCTGAGTTAGCAGAAGAAGATTTATTCGATTTTGAAATACTTATTCAAAATGGTGGGATTTCAACCATAGATCTTTTTAATTCCAAAGTATTAATTATTGAAGGTGTAAAATATCTTGATGTAATAATCACCGTTATTGCTGACGAATATCTTTTATTGGATGGAAACGGTACTTGTGAAACCGACCCAAATTGCCGAATTAAATATACCCTTGCGGCTGCTTATGCGAATCGAGGGCAAAATAATATTTCACAAGCAGTTCCTGCTAATATAACCGGTAATTTTGCATCTTTTCAGTTTCCAATAAAGTACAGAGGAGACGCCCCTCCAGGCCCTCCCCCTACTCCGGTTTATGAAGGGTATAATCCCGCAATTTATAATGAGAATGCATATATATACCTTTATGGCTCTATAAATGTAGGAAATGTAGCAGCTGGTGATTATTCAGCCAATATAGTAGTCAATATAAACTATGATTAGAACTCTCAGCTTACTTATCATTTTTTTGATTCCTTTATATGGTAATTGTTACGCTCAATTCATCAGTTTCCAAATCTCAGTTGAACCGGAAATAAATACAAAAGTAGAACAAGAACTGAATTTTGGCACTTTCGTTTCAAATTCCGGTAAACACGAAATTAGCCTCGGGGATTTTAATATGGGAATATTTTCTATACGGGCACTGTATACTCAAAATTTATTCTTGTCTCTGGAATATCCAGATGAATTGTTTAATACAAATCCAAGAATTGAAGCTTCCATTCCAATTGACCTTTCAATGGCTTATAGTGATTCTGAAACCCAGAATCTATCGAAAACAATAATTGCAAACGAGAATAGTGCATTTATATCAATTAGCGATTTAAGTGGACCTGCTACAAATGAAGTTTGGAAGAGTGTTTTTATTTATGTTTTTGGATCGGTTTTTATAAATGATATTCCCAATGGAACATATATAGGAGACATTAATCTGATTATAGATTACGATTAAAATATAGCGTTACAGAGTATTATTAAACGATTTTAATTAAAGCAATCTAACTACTTACTGAAAAAAAATTTTATAACTTGGTGAAAGAAATAACCAAACCAAATCAAATCACACAATCATGAAAAAATTAATTTCCCTTTCCGCCTTATTATTAGCAGTACTTGTTTCTGTTAATTCATATGCTCAAACATCAGACAATGCTACTGTAGCTGCTTCTGCAACTATTGTAGGTGCATTAACTGTTGCTAATGCAACAGATTTATCTTTTGGTGACATTCTAACATCTGAAACTCCTACTATTGCCGCTACCGATGCTGGTGCTGGCTCTGTAACTGTAGCTGGTTCAACCACTGGTCAACCACTTAACGTGACTATTGTATATCCAGATTCTTTAGCAGGTACTGGTGCTGACATTGGATTCGACCCTGTTGATGCAGCTACTGCAGCAGCAGTTAATAATGCTAACGACTCTGATCCTTCTAATGGTGTTGGTCTTACAAGTGCTTCTCTAGTAACAAATACACTAACGGGTACTTTTACATCAACTGGCGCAACTGCTTACATTTTCGTTGGTGGTCAAATTGACGATGCTACCCCTGGTACTGCAGGTGTAACTTACAGTAGTAATATTACTATTACCGTAGACTACAATTAGGTATCAATCAATCTTATTTGAAGTCTCAAAGTCACGCTTTGAGACTTTTTTTATGTGTTTTTTTTTGAAAAGATTAACGGTGAAGTTTTAAATATAACTTTCTTTGTTTTTCATTAAATTTTATACGATTCAATAAAAATCATCTATAATGAAAAAATATATTTTAGTACTAGCTTTTTCGTTGATCTCATTTTCTGAGATTATAGCTCAAGTAACCATTGCCCCTACAAACCTATTCATAACCGACCGTACCAAGTTTGGAACATACATGGTTATAAATGGTTCTAATACAGCTCAAGAAATCAGTATAGATTTCTTATTCGCCTACAGTCAATCCGATGAAAATGGCGATAGGAAAATTATCAATGATGATTCGTTAACTGCAGAACAGTATTCAATGGCTGATTGGGTGCGAGCTTTCCCAAAAAACTTCACCATAAATCCGGGTCAACGGCAAATTGTAAGACTTAGGGTAAATGCCCCTAACGATATACCTGATGGAATGTACTGGGCAAGGATAAAAACTGCTTCATCACCGGTTACGCCTCCGGTAGAATTGCAAAGTACTGAAGCCGTTACTGCAAGAGTAGGAATTCGGATTGAACAAGTTACAGGCGCTTTTTATAAAAAAGGTACTGTATCAACGGGTATAGAAATTGAAGATATAAGTACAAATTTATCAACTGAAGACTCAAAAGTACTCTCAGTACTCACAAAATTAAAAAGAACAGGGAACGCTCCTTTTCTTGGATCCATAACAACTTCGCTTATTAACTCTAAAGGAGAAGAAGTGCGTAGAGGTTTTGTATCAACCTCTATTTATTTCGATGGTGTACATCGCGAAGACTTTGAGATTGGAGATTTACCCGCTGGTACCTATTCCATTTCAACTAAATTTGAAACTTCAAGAAATGATATAGCAAGTTCAGATTTGATTCAAATGCCCATGGTATCAAAATCTATTACTTATAATTTAAGGTGAGATTAAAGAGATATATTTTTAAATCATATTTCGGTAGCATCTTATGCATTTTTCTTTTTTCCAGCTTTTCTTTTGGTCAAAATGTTTCCGATGAAGATATTGAAGTATACCTCTCTTTTAGACATCGCGGTGTAATAAATGCAACTGTTATTTCTTATTACAAAGATGATGTTTTTTATTTGCCTATAAATGAAATATTTCAGCTTTTCCAAATTCAGATCAATGTAAAAGATCTGGAAGTCTCAGGAGAATATTCCTCTCGACAATTACCCTATAAAGTCGACTTTGCTAATCAAACCATAAAGTTAGGTAATAATGAATATGAACTTAATGGAGATGATTATTTATTAAGTGAATTGGACTTTTATTTACGCCCTAAAGTTTATTCTGAAGTTTTTGGGCTAGACTTCTCTGTCGACTTTAACAACCTCTCTCTAAATCTTGAAACCATTCAAGAGCTTCCAATCGTTGAAAAACAACTTCGTAATCAACGTAGGGTTATTACTAATACTAATCTTTATCAAACGGATTATTACGATTTAAAAGCTAAGAAAGACTTTGATATCATTAATGGCGGATTTCTTGATTACAGCATATCATCGTTTACAAACTCATCTGGATCGTCTGCTAATTATAATACCGCTATCGGTTTGCAATTAATGGGAGGAGACTTACAAGGCTCCGTTTTTGGAAACTACACCAACAAGTTCTCTACTCTTAATACTGATAACCTAAGATGGAAATATATTGTCCGTAACAATCCATATATAAGTACCATTAGCGTTGGCCAATCACCTTTAAACGGCGTTTTAACAAATTCATATACTGGAGTTAGATTAACCAATGATCCCATTGAACCGAGAAGATTGTTTGATGAATTTATAGTTCAAGGAAGTACTTTTTCACAGGCAGAAGTGGAACTGTATTTAAATAACTCACTCGTCGATTATCAACAAGCCAATGAACTTGGAGATTATAGATTTATAACACCACTTTATTATGGGGCCTCACGGATTGATCTAAAAATATATGGTCCCACCGGACAAATCTTAGAAAGAAGTTCTAGAATTCAAGTCCCATTTACTTTCCTTCCTGTTGGAGAGATTAATTACAATTTAAATGCGGGATATTTGGACAATCCTCTTTTTGGCAATATTGATAAAAATCCTGCATTGCAAGCCAATACTGCAATTGGTTTAACCAATTGGTTGACCACAAAAATAGGAGTAGAATATTTTGGAGAAAATGTTAACGAAGGTAAACCTACTTTTTCTTCCTCACTATCTACCAGGCTTCTAGCAAATTATATCATAAATCTTCAATTTGTTAATAATGCTTTCATTAGAAGCTCCCTTTCGGCTGTCTTTCCAAATTCTTCCAGTTTTAACGTCGCGTATACCGAATACATAAATCCTTCAGGTATTTACAATAATGCAGGAAGTGAAAGACTTGTGAATGCTAGTTTTTTCTATCCGATTCAATTTGCAGGGTTGCCGATTAATCTTCGTAGTACAGTTTTTACAAGAGTTCGAGATAATACACCTTTTTCTACCTTTAGATTAGATGGTAATACAAGAGTTGGAAAAATAAATTTACGTTTAGGTTATGGAAATAGCTTTGTAAATACTTACAACCCATTTGAATTAGCTCCTACAGCGAATATTGAAAGTTCAGCAACATATACCATTTCAAAAAACCAAAATATTCCTAAGTTTTTACAAGGTACTTTTTTAAGGGCTCAAATGGTTTATTCGCCTCGTCAGAAAAAACTTAACTCTTCTGAACTTGTATTCTCTCGTAATTTTTTTGGGAAAGGACGCCTTCAAATGTCGTACCGCCGAAATTTTGTAACAGAGTTAAATTCTTTTCGATTTAACTTGGTAATTAACTTACAAAGGGCAAGAGTTAACAGTACTGTTACTTCAATATCAAATCAATATACAGCAACGCAAAACATTCGAGGTTCAGTAGGGTATGATTCTAATTATAATAACTTTCTTCTAACCAATAGAAATCAAGTTGGCAGATCTGGAACAGCAATCCGCTTTTTTGTAGATAACAACGCAAATGGAACCTATGAAAAAGACGTAGATGATAAGATTAATGAAGGTGCAGTAAGGATAAATCGAATTGGTTCTTCATCTATTTCAAAAGATGGAATACTGTATTATAGCCAAATGCAGCCAAATTTTCGGTACAATATGGAATTGAATAAAGGGTCGATTAGAAACCCAATGCTTGTGCCTGATTTTGAAAAATTCTCAATAATTACAGATCCAAATACGTTCAAAAAAATTGATATACCTTTCTATATGTCTGGAGTTTTTGAAGGGGAAGTACAAAGGCAATATGAAAACAATCAGACACAAGGAATTGGAGGCGTTAAAGTTCTTTTAACAAAAAAAGATGGTTCCTATTCAAAAGAATTTAGAAGTTTTTCAGATGGAACTTTTTATGAATATGAAATCCCCCCTGGCGAATATGAACTTAAAATTGATTCTGGTCAGCTTGACATTTTAAAAGTTAAATCAAATCCTGCTAAAATTGATTTTACCGTTCAAGCTAAACCTGAAGGAGATTTTATTGCGGGACTCAGTTTTGTTTTAATACCTACATCTATCAATACAGAGACTGACGAAGAAGAAAAAGATTCATTAGCGCTTACGCCGATCACACTAGCAGATATTACCGATGAAATATTGAACAGCCAAGAAATCTTTCTTCTAAAACAAGAATTAGAGACAAAGGTAAATTCATCTTTAAGATTAATTATTCAAGCTCAAAATGCCTTCTACAACAAAAATATTCAACAAGCTCTTAGCTATATTAACCAATCATTAGAATTTTTTGAGACTGCTCAAGGATATGCTTTAAAGGGTAGTATTCAGTATTTTAATAATAATAGAATTGAGGCAGTAAATAGTTGGCGAATGGCGCTTCGCTTCGATCCAGATATTTATATTCCTACGCTAGATGCATTAGATCAAAGAGTTACAGTAAGCTCTTCGGACTAATCATAGAATTATTCATTAAAATTTAATAAGAGAACAATTAATCATCTGCTAAATAACCTGGTGACTTTGCTTTTCAAAAAAAAGCCTGGACTCCTTTTTCTCTCATTATTTCTGTTAATTTTTCCTAATACTAATTCTTTCTCACAAACTCCTACTGATCAATCCAACTCACAATCTTTAGAACTTAAAGTTTCTTCTTTAGAACAAAGCTACGATTCTCAGGTCTATCTTCTTCTTTCCAACTACTTTGATAGGAAAAAGTTTTTTGTTGATGTGAACATCAATGCAGAGTTTGTAGATGAAACTGTTGAGACTACTCAGAATCAAGTTCCAAGAAGCAGACCCGAAACAGTAATCATGCCGGGGCTTCCCTTTCTCCCTCAAGAAAATTTACGAGCCAATACCACAACCGAGTCTCCCGAAACTATTGTTAACCAAAGCACGGTACGTACTCTACGGCTAATAAATATCAATATCAGTATTTATGCCGATACTTCTTTTTCGACACAGGAAATCCAATTTATGAGCTTATTAACGGGTATCGCTGCTAAGACTAATGATGCCCGGGGCGATCAGGTAACTATTGCTCAAATCCCGATTCCAACCATTGGTACAGTTGATCCTATTCCAATTATTCAGGCTCCTCAGGAACCCGAAAGTATTTTAGCTTCTTTCAGATCTTATATACCAGGATTTGTTCTTTTGTTACTATTTGGTGCGATTATGTTTTTATCCAGATTTTTTAATAAACCGGAAGAACGAGTTTCACCTATCCAACAAAGAGAAAGCATTAAACACGATATCTCTATAAATGACTTAGGCAGATCATACGACCCTGTTGTTGTAAGTAATGGGGAAGGAAGGGATATTTCCATTGAGATTGATGAGCTGATAAATAACTTCTTTAATAAGTCTCAGGAAATTGCTCTTCTTTTTGAATATTGGTTAGATGAGAATTTAGAAGAAGGTGCTTTTAGAGCTGCTGAAGTGCTATCAAGTGTAGACAGGCAACTTCTACGTGCAATTAAAAACGACTTACAGCCTGAGAATCTGGAGCTTATTACCTCAACGCTTGAAGAAATGGCTCCAATGTTGCTAGAAAGGAAAAGTTCTGTTATCAGAAGCTTTAATACCATGTTGAGAACTGGCAATAAAACGAGCCTTGGATCTAAGAAAAACGGCAATATAACCTTGTTTAAATTCCTCGATCATATTTCAGAGGCTCAAACTGTTGACTTACTCAATGAAGAAGGCTACCAAACCGGAGCGTTAATTATTAATTACCTGCCCGATGAAAAAGCTGCCCATGTTTTGGATAGGCTTGACAAAGTACGAAGTGCTAACATCATGCTTAAAATGACCACAATAAGTAGCATTCCATATCAGGTACAAAGTGAGATATCTTCCAAACTTTTTGATAAAGCAATGGATTTAAAGGATCGTGAAAAAGAACAACGGTTAGGTGCAGAGAACATCATTCCGATTCTTGATAAGCTTCCTCTAAATGAGCAACAAGCATATATCGATCAATTAAAGGCTACCAATGCGGTTGTTGGTGAAGTTGTTCAACGACAGTTTATAACTATCAGCCAGCTGCTCACACTTACTGATGACATCATCAAAGAATCGTTGCAAGATATTGATACATCTACCCTGCTTGATGCGCTAACTGGTCTTGATCAAAAAATTATTGATAAAATTCTATCCGTTCGTCCAAAAAGAGAGCAACGCCTTATTCGAATGGAACTTGACGAACTTAAAAACAAGCCTCAAAAAGATACAAATGAGGCTAAGTCTGAGATTATGAAGCGGATTAGAAAAACCGTTCAAAAGAAGCAGAACGCATAATAGGAGATATATCGAAAACAAAAAGATCATATCATTCTATCTCCTAATTGTATTCTTTTGTATAAGTTGTAAAGGTACAGAACCGCTTTCGGAAATTAGTCCTGAAGTCCAAAATCAAAATCCTGAATCCCAACTTGCTGAAGTAAATACTGTACAAGCAAAACAAGACAGTGCCCAGGTTAGAAA
>CAYGNU010000068.1:0-12759 GCA_964351175.1 uncultured Roseivirgaceae bacterium
CGCGACCTCTCGCTCAACATTCTTAATGCAAGTCTGATATCAATAAATCATATACAAATATAGTCAGACCCAAAGAAAAACTGAAGGCAGCTAATGATCCTAAAACAAGAAGCAGTGATTTTTTCATATTTTAAATTTTAACACTAATATATCCTAAGATATTCTGATTAAAAACACACTTGGGATAAATGGCTGATAGCGAATAATTGTGGCATTTCCTCTTTTAATTTATATACAATCTATGTTTAGTTGTCCTTCTAGATAAATCGATTTCAAATAAAACGTTAACTTTCGGGTCAAATTTTCAATAACAGTGCGAGCATTATATTATTTAATACTACTTCCATTTAGCAGACTACCTTATCCGATGCTTTATATTATATCGGATATTATGTATGTAATTTTATATAAGACTTTCAGCTATCGCCAAAAAGTGGTTCGAACTAACTTGGTCAATTCGTTTCCAGAAAAGAGTACGAAAGAAATAAAAGCCATAGAAGCTAAGTTCTATCGGCATTTTTGTGATATAATAATAGAATCAATAAAAGCCTTTAGCATAACACAAAAAGAGGTGTCGAAATGCATTTCGTTCCGTAATCCCGAAGTAGTAAACAAATATGCGGAGAATGGTAAAGATGTAGTGATGGTAGGTGGCCATTTTAACAATTGGGAACTATTCGCAGTGGCCATTGCACAACCTTTAAAACTCCGACCAATCGCCTTGTTTACTCCACTAACAAATGCCTTCATGAATGAGAAGATTACAAGCAGCAGGTCGAAATATGGACTGTGGATGAAAAGATATGCAGAAGTAAAGGAGATTATGGCAACTGAAAAAGAACTCCGTAAAACCATTATTTTCGGCACTGACCAATGTCCAAAAAGAAATCAAAGGCCTTATTTTATGGAGTTTCTTAACCAAGAAACCGCAATTCAATTTGGTGCTGAGAAATTTGCTAAGGACAACGATATGCCTGTTGTATATGGGGTCATTCATAAAATGAAACGTGGGGTGTATGAAGTAGAATTTAGAGATGTATGCGACAATCCTCGTGAACAGCCGCATGGAAAAATCATGGAAATCCAGACAAAAATGCTGGAAGATGATATTAAGGGAGACCCTGCCTTCTGGCTATGGACGCACAAGCGATGGAAACGAAACAGGGCAGACTTTGAAGCTTATATTAAAGAATCAAACAATGTAGCTGAAGAGGACAATTCCTAATTTCAAATATAATTGGCATCAACTTTTGGTTTGCCTAAATTCGGACTCATTCCAGAATACACTGAATGTCAAAAGAGCTCAGCAATAAAGAAAAAGCTGTAAAAACTACCTACCTAAGCATCATCGGCAATACGTTTTTGGCGATAGCAAAAGGAGTAACAGGTGTTTTCGGAAATTCTTATGCCCTTATTGCAGACGCAATTGAGTCCACTACTGACATTTTTTCTTCCATATTGGTATTGGTTGGTTTGCGGTATAGCACCAAGCCTCCTGATGAAAATCACCCTTATGGTCACGGAAAAGCTGAGCCGCTCATCACTTTTGCCGTAGTTGGATTTCTTGTCGTGTCGGCAACGGTAATTGCCTATGAAAGCATAATCCATATTCAGACGCCCCATAAAACGCCTAAATCCTATACACTAATCGTACTTGCCGCCATTGTTATCTTAAAAGAAATTTTCTATCGTATTGTAAACAACAAAGGAGAGCAGACAAAATCATCGGCCTTAAAAGCAGATGCTTGGCACCATCGCAGTGATGCTATCACTTCACTCATGGCTTTTATAGGAATTTCCTTTGCCATATTTATGGGGCCTGGCTATGAAACTGCAGATGACTGGGCGGCATTACTGGCATCAGGCTTCATTATCTACAATGCCTATCTCATCTTTCGCCCTGCCCTTGGTGAAATTATGGACGAGCACCTTTACGATGATCTTGTGTTAGAAATTCGTAAAGAAGCCCATAAAGTAGAAGGTGTTATTGATACAGAAAAATGCTTTATAAGGAAAACTGGAATGACCTTCCATGTGGATTTACACCTGATTGTAGATGGCTCTATTTCAGTAAAAGATGGTCATGACATTGCCCACGATACTAAGAATGTTTTACTTCAAGAATTTCCAGAAATTGCTAATATTCTTATTCATGTAGAACCATACGAATGATTATTAAGACATTGACTATCAATTAAACACACCATTTATAATATCTGATAACCTCAAATAAAAAAACTGGTATTTCACACTTTAGTTCAGCGTATTTTGGTTTTTACTTAATGTGCAATAAACTGCCAAAAACTTAAATCCTTTTAACCCAAATCGAATATTTATGAAATCCACGCTACTTAGTTTACTGCTTTGTTTGTGTGTCTTTTTTAACCTTAAAGCTCAATCTGATAGCACAGAGGTGAAAGTTGACTCAACAAAGACAGAGGAAAAAGAAAAGAAAGATCTGCCATTGAAAGCAGAACGTAAAATCCATATCAATACTGATAATGGTACTTGGCTATCATTAGACGTAAGTCCTGATGGCAAAACTATTGCGTTTACCATGCTAGGCGACCTATACACCATGCCTATAACAGGTGGCACTGCTGAAAGAATTACCGATGGTTTGGCCTTGGATACTCACCCAAAATTCTCTCCTGACGGTAAATCACTTTTATTCGTCTCTGACCGTAGCGGTGGTGACAATGCATGGAGAATGGATTTAGAAAGTAAAGAATTCACCCAGATAACAAAAGGGAATACCGACAATATGCAGTCTGCTGAATGGACTCCAGATGGAGAATATATTGTGGTAAGTAAAGGCACAAGAAACCTGAAATTGTATTTGTATCACAAAGATGGTGGATCAGGTGCACAGCTGATCAAAAAACCAGACAATCTTAAAACAGTGGAGCCAGCTTTTGGTGATAATGGTAGATACATCTGGTTTTCAAATAGAAACAACGCATGGCAATACAATGCTAGCTTCCCGCAATATCAAATTTCTACTTACGACCGTGAGACTGGTGACATAGCAAGACAAACTTCAAGATATGGTAGTGCATTCGCTCCTACGTTATCGCCTGACGGCAACTGGTTAGTTTATGGTAGCAGATGGAATGATGAAACAGGCTTAATGGCCAGAAACCTAAAAACTGGTGATGAGAAATGGCTAGCCTATCCAGTACAAAGAGATGAGCAAGAATCAATTGCTCCATTAGGTGTTTTACCTGCCATGTCATTTACTCCTGACAGTAAAAACGTTATCGCTTCTTATGGTGGTAAATTTTACAGCCTTCCAATAGCTGGTGGCAATGCTGTCAATATCCCTTTCAAGGTAGATGTAGATTTGGAGCTTGGACCAAGATTGAAGTTCAACTACCCTATTAGTGATGATCCTATGATGACGGTGACTCAGATCAGAGATACCAAAGTTTCTCCTGATGGAAAGCGCATCGCCTTTACAGCACTCAATAGATTGTATCTTATGGATTTACCGAGTGGTAAACCACAGAGAGTAACTGACTTTGACTTTACAGAAGCCATGCCTAATTGGAGTCCTGATGGTGCTTATTTAGCATTTGTAACGTGGAATGATGCCGATGGTGGTCATATCTACAAAGTCAATACAAAGGGCAAGGCGAAGCCTGTTAAATTGACAAGTACTGCTGCTGTTTATACGGAACCTGCTTGGAGTTATACGCAAGACAGAATTGTTTTTATGCGTGGCACAAAACAGAATTATAAAGATGGTGATGGACCTGTCTCTTTTGGTACACAGAATGAATTGATGTGGATTTCTGCCAATGGTGGAACACCTACATTAATTGAGAAGTCAAAAGGAAGATCAACACCGCACTTCGTAAAAGGAAAAGACAGAATCTTCCTTTATGGTAGAGAAGGTCTTGTATCCATTCGTTGGGATGGCACCGATGAAAAATCAATTGTTAAGATCACCGGTATCACCACCTATGGTTCTACAAGAGATATTATCGATCACCACAGCTTACCAGAAACGGTAACCGAACCGACAAAGAAACCTTCTGACGCAGATTTGATTCTTATGGCTCCTGAAGGTGATCAGGCTTTGGCGCAGATCAATAATGAAATTTACACCATTACTGTTCCTTATGTAGGTGGAGAAACCATCACCATCAACGTGGCTGACGCAAGCAGTGCGGCTTTTCCTGCAAGAAAACTAACTAAGATTGGTGGACAGTTTGCGAGCTGGGGACAGAATGCTAAGAATGTATACTGGACCATTGGTAATGCATTTGTTTCTTATGACTTAGATGCCGCTAAAACAAAGGAAGAAGAACTTGCCACTAAAAAGAAGGCTGAGGAAAAGGAAAAGAAAGAGGCTAAAGAGGATGAGAAAAAAGATGAAGAGAAGAAAGAAGATAAAGGTTATGAGCCAAATGAAATTCGTGTTAAAGTAGAAGTAAAAAGAGATATCCCTGAAGGAACAGTGCTTCTTAAGAATGCCAGAATTATTACCATGAAGGGTGATGAGGTAATTGAAAATGGTGACATCTTAATTGAGAATAATCGCATCAAGCAGGTTGGCGCAACTGGAAGCATATCAGTTGACAGCAAAGTGAAAGTGATGGATATGTCTGGCAAGACCATTACCCCTGGTTTTGTGGATACACATGCACACATGTGGCCTGCATGGGGTGTTCATAAAAATCAGGTGTGGGTTTATGCTGCTAACCTGGCTTATGGCGTGACTACTACGCGTGATCCACAAACAGCAACTACAGATGTGTTGACTTATGCTGACATGGTTGATGCCGGAATGATTTATGGGCCAAGGGTGTACTCTACAGGACCTGGTGTTGGCTATTGGGCTTACAACATCAAAAGCTTAGAACAAGCTAGAGAAGTATTGAAGCAATACTCTGAATATTACAATACCAAAACTATAAAGATGTATTTGGTAGGTAACAGACAACATCGTCAGTGGATTATCATGGCTGCTAAAGAGCAAGGTTTAATGCCTACTACTGAAGGTGGATTAGATTTTAAACTGAACATCACTCAAATATTAGACGGATATCCTGGCCATGAGCACAGTTTTCCGATCTATCCATTGTATGACGATTTCTTAAAAATGGTTTCTGAGTCTAAGACTGCTTATACGCCTACCCTTTTGGTGTCTTATGGTGGACCATGGGCTGAGAATTATTACTACGCAACTGAATATGTGCAAGGCGATCCTAAGATCAACTTCTACACACCTAAGTCGGAGTTAGACGCTAAATCAAGAAGAAGAAATTCTGGTTGGTTTATGCGTGAAGAGTATGTATTTGATGATCATGCTAAGTTCGTGAACGCGTTAGTAAAAGATGGTGGTATAGCAGGTGTTGGTTCGCATGGACAGCTGCAAGGCCTCGGATATCACTGGGAATTGTGGAGTGTTCAGTCTGGAGGATTATCTGAATTGAATGCCCTGAAAGTGGCTACCATTTTAGGTGCAGAGGCTATTGGACTTGAACAAGATTTAGGAAGCATAGAAGTAGGTAAACTGGCCGACTTAGTGATCTTAGACAAGAACCCATTAGAGAATTTTAGAAATACTAATACCGTGAACATGGTAATGAAAAATGGTAGGTTGTATAATGCTAGTAATCTTGATGAGGTGTATCCTAGAGAAAGAAAAGCACCAGAATTTGAGTGGCATCAGGATGCACCAGAAAATGTGCCTGGGATTAAGGAATAATAGTTAAAACACAATAATTACAAAACAGGCTGCTAGAATCTAGCAGCCTGTTTTTGTTTTATTTATAACAAGCTTTGATGAATCAATATTAGAATGCGCTAACTGGTTATCTAGAATAATAATTTACAACAAATAGAATATACAATAAATCATTCCTAGGTTGAAACCTGAATGACATAATATCGCTCCCCATAAAGAATCGGTTCGCTTTTTCATTGCAAAAAATAATACGCTAACAACAAACATACTCAGTACCCAAATCAAAGCGGGAATAGGATAAAAAGTCCAGTCATTATTGATGAAAACCAATCCAAAATGAGAGAGGTGAGTTAAGGCAAAAGCCGAGCTTTCAATAATTGAAGCTGAATTATTTCCTATTGATTTCGCGAAACTTCTATGAACAATTCCCCTGAAAAATAATTCTTCACCAATGGGGCTAAAAATCATTCCGGTAATTGCCATTATCAGAAACATCGTCCTTTTGCTTTGAGCAGAAATATCTTCTGGAATGTTATAAGATTTGCCAATATACTGAAACCAGTTTTCATAGGTATTTCCATACATGGCTTCGCCAACAAAATATAAAAACACACTAATTACAATGCCTATGGCAAATGCAAAAAGTATAACATTCCATTTAACTGAAGTTTTAAGGCCTATTTTTTTTCGCCCCTCTTTACTTAAAAAAAAGAATGGGACTAACGCAGAAACAAACATAACCAGTCCAATTAAACTATAATTACCAGTTTCATTGGCATTGAGCACCAGAATAAATCGAGGAATACAAACTATCAGAAGTAAGAATAATCCAAACTTCCAGTCGTATTTAAAATACCGAGTCCAAAAAGGTCTTAATTCCATTTTCTCTTAATGGTAATTTTTAATGGTCTTTCAAACGCTGAAGTTATTCATACCTCAATGCTTTGACAGGGTCAGATAACGAAGCCTTTAAACTTTCAAAACTCACTGTTAAAACGGTTAATAAAGTAATGGAAAATATGCTTCCAACAAACAGTGTCCAACTCATTGGTGTTTGGTATACAAAATTTTGCAACCACCATTCTGATAAAAAGTAAGAAACCGGTACGGCTATCAATGCTGCTACAATGAGTATTTGGAGGAATAGTTTAAGCAGTAAAAACAAGATTTGAAAATTGCTGGCACCCAAGGCCTTTCTAACACCAATCTCTTTTGTCTTTTGCTCTGTAGTGAATGATGCCAATCCGAATAGCCCCACGCAAGTAATAAAAATAGCCAAACCTGCAAAATTGGTGGCCAAGGCTGAGACTCGTCTTTCCAAAACGTACATCCTCTCAAATTCATCATTCACAAACCAATAATCCAATCCAACTCCCGGATAAACCTGCTTCCATACTTTTTCAATAACCGCTATTTTTTCCTGAAACTTACCTACAGGTAATTTCACATACAGAATACGGTCTATAGGATGAGGTCTTGGGCTGATTACCAAGGGGTCAATGGCCTGATAAGCAGATTGATAGGGAAAATCTTTAACAACACCAATCACTTGACCAGTTTGAGGTTGTTCGTAGTCATAATCATAATACCCATTGACTTTAGGATATGACATAGCTGAACCAACCATTTCATCGGGGGTTTTACCCAAGGCCCTGCAGGCCCTTTCATTGATGACAATAGAAAGTGAGTCAGAAGTATTTCCAATTTGAAAGTTTCTTCCTTCAATTAATTCAAGGCCATAAGTTCCAATAAAATCATAATCCACATTGAAAGTGTTCCACTCATATTCTTCATCTGTAATATCAGGAAATTTGTAGGGCACTCCCAGCGGTCCGAAGAAATCTAGGCGAGGAAGGTGATTGCCGAAAGTCACATATTGCAAATCAGGATCTTGCTTCAGCAAATTCTTGAAGGTTGCATATTTATTATAATCTGCTGTACCCCCATGGCGGATGGATAGAATCTGATCTCCAGCTTCATTTAATTTGCTATGCTGCATCATGTTCATTTGATTGACAGCCACAACTGTAGAGATTAATAAAATAATGGCGATAACAAATTGGAAACCTATCAATGATTTTCTTAAAATATTAGACCCTTTGCTAAAAGTGAATTTTCCTTTAAGGGTATCAATAGTATTCATGGCTGAAAGAAATAATGCCGGATAAATACCCGACATAAAAGCCACAAATAGTAATAACCCCAACATGCTTAACAAAATACCCGCACTAAACAGCGATGCATAGGGAATGGACGTATTGGCCATAGCATTGAACTGGGGAAGAAAAATGACCACCAAGACCAAGGCGATGAAAAAGGATAAGAAAACCATGATAAAGGATTCCATCATAAATTGCCCAACGAGCTGCTGGCGCTCCCCTCCTAGTGACTTCCTCAAACCAACTTCCTTGGAGCGTTTGGCTGATCTGGCGGTAGCCAAATTCATATAATTAATACAAGCAATGATAATAATGAGCAGCGCTATGGAGGCAAAAGTGTAGATATAGGTCATATCACCGCCTCCTTCAGTCACCCACGGAAATTCTTTATCAAAATGTACATCCTGCACATTTCGCACTACCGGCTCTACTGTTCCCTCAAATTCCTCCGCCAAATTTGGGTTGTCCTTAAAAACTTGTTCTATCATGGCATCCATGCCAATAAGCAATGTCTCTTCATCAGTATCTGGCTTAGTTAGAATGTAACTCTGATAGCCTCCATTGTACATATGCTCTTCAAATTGCTCGTAAGTCACTCCAGGAGGAAATTGCTGAAATGGCCTTAATGCATAATAGTTAATAATGTACTTTGGCCTGATATGAATGTTTTGTGGATAGTCAGCATACACAGCTGAAACCGTCAATTCCAAAGGCTGATTATTGGTAGCAAAACCATGTTTCAACGTCACCTGCTTTCCTACAGGATCTTCATCACCAAAAAGGTCGCGAGCAGATGATTCACTGATGGCCATCCCAGCAGGGTTTTCAAGCGCCTTTTCCTTATTACCCTTTATCACCGGGAAATACATAAACTCATAAAAGTTGGCTTGCACCCACAGAATATCTTCCGTCATAATCATTCTATCATCCGGTACATAATGAATACTGGCTGGCATTCCCATCCTCATCGTTCGAACTCCTCCGATTACTGACTCCAGATTTTCTTTCATGTAAGATGACCACCCTCCGGGCACATAAGTATTTGGATATTGATTTCCTTCTTTATCAATAAATTTTACACCCAGAATATAAGTGTCTTCCGACCTTTCAAATTGTCGATCATAGGTAAGTTCACTATGTAGATAAAGAAATATAAGAAGCGCTGCAGCCAATCCTACAGAAAGACCCAGAATGTTTATAATGGCATAGACTTTTTGCTTGGCGAAAGCACGAAGAGCAACGGTGAAGTAATTTTTGAGCATGATAGTGTTGTTATTTTGACGCACTCAATTTAGTGACTATTAAACAGTTATATGAGAAATAATTGTAACAAGTTGTCACAGAACTGTATTATCTAGTGAAATACATAGAAATTATAATGAGATTTTTTAGTGTTAAAATAGGCGATTATTTATGTTCGCAGCTAGTTTAACATTTTATTACTTAGCATACATGAAAAAATTTCTAACCACAATTCTATTCATCTTCTCGGCTCTGGCATTCTCATATCAAGCAAGTTGCCAAAATATTAAATCTCCAAATCAAGGTAAATCTATAGTGTATTTTGTAAGGCCTTCCGGCTTAGGTACACTAATTAATTTTAAGTATTTCGATGGAGATAATTATATAGGAAAATTTAGTGGTTCAAATTATATTATTTATGAGTGCGAACCAGGAGATCATGTTTTTTGGGGTGCTTCAGAAAATCGTGATTTCGTTACAGCAAATTTGTTAGCAGATAAAACTTATATTATTGAAGCGCGACCTACAATGGGGGCAATAAAGGCTGCCGTTCAGCTTATTCCAATTTCCAAAGAAGATGAAAAGGGAATGAAAAAAATCAATAAACTTCTTGGTCGTAAAGCCCCTCTGTTATTAGATGAAAACTCAGTTGAAGCAGAGGAAATTAAGTTAGAATTTTTTATAAAAAATGGTTTGGAAAAATACTCAAGGGACAAAGACAATGAAACCAAAATTTTGACTCTACTTGAAAATATGTATCATAATTAATTTGACAAATATGAAAAAGAAACTCGCAATTATATACCTGACAATACTAATTAGCTTCTTTATTTCTAATTCCATGAAGGCACAACACCTGAGCTCAGAAAAAGGAGAAGGAACAATCGGATTGGGATTGGGCCTTCCATATGGCGCTATAGGTTTGAGATTTGGCTACAATGTGGTAAACCACACTAATTTGTTTGCAGGTTTGGGCTACAATATAGCTGATGTTGCTTACAATTTTGGTGTAAGGCAATCATTTCCAAGTAAAAAGCAAAGCGAATTTTATGTTATGGGAATGTATGGTTCGAATGCAGCCATTATAATAACTGGTCAAAATGAGATAAAAGAAAGTTATCAAGGGCCAAGTGTCGGATTAGGCTTAAAAATCAACTCATTTAAAAAAGAAGGTTCATATTGGGATGTTGGTCTTATATTACCTTTTACATCATCTAAATATAAAGATGCCGTTGATGCAATAAAAAATAACCCTTCTATTTCAGATTTCACTGAGGCTTGGCCTGTATTAATTACAGTTGGATACAATTTTGGTTTGTGACATAAGCATAGAATGAATTAGGTATTATGTTAAATATACTTCGCCTATTACTAAGTTTAATATTCTTGCTACTATCCACCTTACATTTCTATTGGGCAGTTGGTGGTAAATGGGGGCTAGATGATGCAGTACCCACCAATACTGAAGGTAAAAAAATACTCAAGACAAGTGTGCTTTCTTGTATAGTAGTAGGTACAGGGCTTATATTTTTTGCTTTATATTATTTTCTACCTCTTATAGAAATAAGCATACCTGAACCACTATATTTTCTAAGTTGGTTAATACCGGCTATTTTCCTAATCAGAAGTATTGGCGATTTTAAATATGTCGGCTTTTTCAAGCGAATTAAATCAACCCATTTTGGTCAACTTGATACTAAATACTTCTCACCGCTTTGCCTTCTTATAGCGATACTTGGCTTCTCTATCTTATTAATTTAAAAGCCTTCCGTTCCAACCATTTAAAGCTATATGGTGTCAATAAGTTATACAAAAGAAAAAATCATGAAAAATCGTATTTTAACTAGATCATTTATTTTCCTTATTGGGATGGTAACTGTCATATTGCTAACTCAATGCAATGATGAAGATGAACAAATATTTAATATTGGAAATGACTGCAATCAAAGTGAAGACATAAGTTGGTTTGAAAAAGAGGTAAAAAATCAAGGCGAACTCTATAATAAATATTTCTACGTTTCTCAGGCTATATATGAAGGTGAGATAGTATTCCTTTTTGAAAACTGTTGCCCTTTCTGCAATACCATCACCCCTGTAAAAAATTGCTCTGGTGTAACAATTGGATTATTAGGTTTTAGCGATGAAGATATTAAATATGAAGAATTGAGTAATATAAAAATCGTTTGGAAAGCTCCTGAGAACGAATGTGTTTTCACTAACTAACCTAATTTCTCCATCGCACTAATAATCTCTTCCTGTTGCCTAGCTTTTTCTATTTGTTCAGGTGGTGCTATGCGATCTTCACACTCAGCCCAGGCGCATCGCTCACAGGTATTGTTAACTATTCTTGATTTGATGTCGGGATCTCCAATGAATTTTATCCGCTTTTTAAGATTTGATTCTATGTAAAAGCCAATGGTGACGCTTATACTTTCAACTGGATTTGAAATATTGGGAAACGCTAATGACAGGCAGAAGTACTCATCGTCAGTTCCATAATATTTTGAAATTTGCGCTCCAGTAATAATCTCATCATTCGCTCCTATACTAGATGTAGCTCTTAATTGTTTGATCATCCTTATGGCCAACCATCTTCTGCAATAATGCTCATTTAGGCCGTTAGCATGCGGACTGTGCGCTCTAGATAAATGCAGCTCCTTAGTCAAGTCGTAGCGCGAGAAGTTATCAGTGCCTACAAACCTCAAAAAGAACAGGTTCTTAATATCGAAGCGCTGGGGTAAAATATTCGTTAACCGCTGCATCAGCAACTCGGGTGTTGCACCATACTTTTGAATCAAACCAATCAGCATTTCATTATCAAGTTTTGACTGGGCAGCCACCGCTTTAATGTCAGCAACCACTTGTGCTTCTGGCATTATCAGTGCCGCAGAAAAATAAGATGCTTTGTAATTATTAAGAATTGAATCAAAGCCGTAAATCTTTTGAGGTGGTGTCTCCTCAGGTCTTTTTTTAGCTTTCAAATATTGAAAAGCCAATTCCCGCCCTAGCAAGAAGCTCTCCTGAGCTTCCGTTAATCCATCATTTAACAGTAGCCTCTTATCAGCTTTCACATAATACGATCTCAAATCTCTCAAAGGTAAAATTGCAGATAATGCATTGCGATCAACGGTTATTCCGAATTCACTTTTTAAAAGGTTTTCAAGTTGCTTATAACCTATAGTCTGATCATTGGATATACCACATGACTTACGAAACGCTTCCGCTGCCTCCTCCAATTCCTTAAAATAATTGTCATGCATTTCTTGATATGATCGCAGGGCAGCATAATAAAAATGCTCGCCACGCATTTCATAATTACGAGCAATATTGATAACTGAGGTAATAAAAGCATTGATCTTTTCGGGATCTTGAGAAACAAGTTCAATAATTTTTTGAGGATCTAATCCGAAAGTCTCCATTGGAAATTCCTTAAAAATATCAGATTGCAACAAACTAATAACGGGCTCCAATTTCTTAGATACTTGTAGCGATACCAGGTAATCATAGCTTACCTCCAACGCAGCGGCCAAAACCATGATTTTATCCCCTTTTGGGTATTTTTTACCTTTTTCTATCTCACTGAGGTAAGACATGGACAACCCCGATTTGTCTGACATCTCCTGGAACGACAAGCCTTTGCTAAGTCTTAAATCACGCACTTTG
>CAYGNU010000069.1:0-12684 GCA_964351175.1 uncultured Roseivirgaceae bacterium
TTAAAACAGTCTATTTAATTATTGATTTCTTTCCTCTCTACGGCAGGCGGAGGGCTATTTCTGATACTATCAAAGGCCTGCTCCTGCTGCTTCAAACGCCACAAATATGCAACTTTTCTATTCAATTTATCCAGTTCTTCAGAAGCTATAACTAAAGTAGAATCAGATTTAAGCAAATTACTATAAACTTCCTTTGCTTTAGCGTAATCTCCAAGCTTTTCCATGGACCTCGCCTTTAATATGGCATTTTCAACAAACAAACTATCAATCTCCCAAGACTTCTGTGCTATCAATAATGCAGTATCATATTTCTGTAAAGCATAGTATATAGAACCGACAAGATTTAAAATCTCTAAATCATTACTTTTAGAAGCATTAGCCCTTTTTAATATGTTTAAGGCACTATCATAAGAACTCCTGTCTACAAGCAACCTACTTTTCATTATTAAGAACTCCTCATTTTCTTTATCTAATGCTAAAAAGTGATCAACATAGTATTCTGAAACTTTATAATTTCCCCTATTTCTGTAAATATGAAAAAGTGAACGATAAGGCTTTATAAGACTATTCTCATGTTCAATAGCTCCCTTGTAACTAGTTATGGCCGCTGTAGTATCCTTTAACTCCAATAAGATATCACCTTGTAACGAAAGGTTCTCACCGTTTTTATTAAAATCCAATAATCTCTGGATTGACTTCTTAGCATTCTCAGCATCATTCAACTTCAAGTAGTTAACAGCCATGAGGCGGTACAGCTCATAGTTCCGAAGTCCACGCTGCTCAGCCTGCAATGCTGCAGCTATGCTCTCCATAGAGTTATTTCTCTTATCGAGTATGGAACTTTTAAGTAGGTAATAATCAGGATCAGTAGATTTGATATCAACGGCCTTTTGAACATCAATACCAGCTCGTCTATAGTCACCAATATTATAATAAACTTGAGCTCTTTTATAATAGACCTGAGCATTATTCTGATCCTTTTCAATAATTTCATTCAGGTATTCTAATACCTTGTCAGCATCATTAAGTTGTCCAGATTCTACTATTTGATCCCGCGAGTATCTCTCGCATGAAATGAAAAAAGGAAGGACGAATAGAAAAATAAATTTAAACCTCAAACTACGCTATAGTATAAATTGGAAACTAAACTTAATACCAAATTTACTCACATCTGGATTATCAAGATAAGTGAGTCGATCTAAATAATCTACTCTTTAAACATTAAATATATTCTCAACGCCATATCCTACCTCCACATAAGTCTTACTTTCATCTAACGACCCAATTTTCTGGACTGCATTACCGTTCATATCAAATTCGGGTATTATATCCAGGTTTCTCTGATCAAGTTTACCAAACAGAATATTACCGGTTGCTACCAAGCGCCATTTCAACTTCTTCATCAAAGGAATTCTGTTTAAAATAAAACCTTCGAAATAATGATTGTATTTTAGAAACACATAGCTATCACTAGCAAATTCAGAGAAATTCATAAGGTTAAAAGCTGCAGTGGTAAAAAATGTCGACTCATTACCGATATGTGCTTTGAGCAATGGGTAAGGTAAGCTTTCAAAAATGTGTTCTGCGCTCAAATTAAAATTTGAAGTTCCCAGTAGCCCCATGCGCATGTCTTTTCTAATATTAAGACCCAACTTATTGTATTCAAAATCACTTCCAACAACATCAGCAAGACCCCGCGTGTATCTTAGTGTAAAAATTGGCCACTTTTGTGTACCAAGGCTCACTCTGTCATTATCGTTTTGAACGTATAATTCATCCTTTGCAAAGCGAGATTCTATGGTAATCTCTGCTGTTTCAAAGTTTGTTCTTATTGGTGAGTCATTACGTCCTGGTTCGGAATAGTAGGCAAAATTGTAAATCGGATCGAACGTCCTATAATTAAATAAAATCTTCTGTGTATAGCCTTTAAACAGCTCTCTTTGTGTCGATAGTTTTAACTGATTGAAATAGTAAGGTCTAATCTGCCTACCAAATTTTGTAGCAGCAAGAAATACACTATTTCCTAATAAGTCATCGGCTGCTAATCCAACTTGATCGATATCTTTGGTATACTCAACTCTGGCTGTTGTCCAGCGTTTACGTGAAAGTATTCGTTCTGCGAAGCCACTGTACTTAAATTCGTCATCACGCTGTCCATAGGCAACGCGTGCTCCAAATATCCATTTATTGCTAAAATCAACATTGGTTTTAAACCCAATCTGAAAGCGGTTTCCCTCCACACTATTATTAGCATATAAACCCAAATATGGCCCCACATCTATTTTTCCAAATTTTTTATACCCGTTAATAGCTATTTTAAGAATCTCGGTATATGTTTTAACCACAGGAATATTTCGTAGTGTATCTATCATTCTATACACTGACATCTCTGAAGCAGACAAAGGCTCATGTCTATTTTGCACCCAAAACTCATCATTATTATTGATTTTGAAGTCTTCGGCAACTATAATGGGGCGAGAGTAAAATTTGGCTTCCTGAGGTTCATTCACCTTTATATTTTTAGATGAAGTATAAAATTTGGCCAAAACACCGGCCATATTCTCAGTAATCTCACCTATATCTAATAAAATCCTGTTTTTAATAGGCACCCAAGGGCCTGCACTGGTTCGAGTAAGCTCTTGCTGAATTTTGATCTTCTCTATGTAGTTCAGGTTAGCAGTAGCATTTACAGTAACATCAATTTGCTTAAGAGCATATTCCTTTTTGGTGATCCACATAGTACCTGTAAATGCTAAATCTTGATCTCTTTTTGGAAAAAAATCAAGGCGGTAGCAATAGTCTTCTCCAACCATGGCACTATCCGCAAGGTCGTACTCATAATACAGTTTCCAACCATCTGCAATTGGAGAAACAAAATCTTTAGTTACAATATTAAGCCAGTTGCTGTAAAAGTTATACTCTTGAAAAGATGATCCTATAAATTGAGATACAAGTGAACCGTCCTCTACGCCAACTCCAGTAATCTTTGATTTTAAAATCTTCTCATGTTTAAGTTTTGGGGTTTTCCTATAATAGTACTCGGATAGAGATTCCGAAATAAAGACAGGAAGAATAGGTTTTCCATCCTCTCCCGCTATTCTCTCAACACTGTCTAATACTTGAGTGATTTTCTTAACAAACTTCTTCTTTTTAAACTTATCCGTAATATTGTCTACATCTACCTCAATTTTAGTATAGTTATCATATTGATAAGCATCCAGACTGGTTTTGTCATTGTACTGCTTATTATCAACAACATTTCTCATAATAGGAAATGCTGGGTTTTCACCTGCATAGAAGATTACTTCCTGAAGACTTGTGATTTCTTCTATTAGTTGAAAGTTAATTATTTGGGCAGTTCCTCTTTTTACTACCTTAGTTTTTGAAGCGTAGCCTATATACGAGCACAAAATAGAATCTACTGGCAAACCAATGTCTATTTTATAATTACCTTCAAAATCGGTGGTCGTACCAGTGGATGATCCTACAAAAATCAAATTTGCAAAAGGGATGGGATCGCCAGAGTTAGCATCAATTACTTTTCCAGATACTATTGTTCTCTGTGAATAACCACAAAAGGAAATTAATAGGAGTAGAAATGTAATTATTCTCTTCAGCACAGGAATCAACGATAACATTTTAAGTAGTAAAGTAAATTAATCTACCTTGAATTAATACTGGTTAGAACCAACTTTTCAACAAAATAGTTAACTTCTGATTTAGAAATCTAACTCAATTGTGTCACCAATATTGTAACCATTGCCACCTTCTTCTCTAGGTTTACTAACATTTTTCTTCGGCTCAACGCTTTTTGCTTTAGGTTCTTCCTTCTCAGATGAATTTTCAACCGCTGAAGTTGCATCTACATTCCTATCTTCAACTATTTTTTTAGGCTCTTTTACTTCCAGCAGATCTTCTGTCTTCAATAAAGTTACTTTCTTGACATTATGATGTGATACTCTATTACCTAAAGCTTTCCACCCCTTAACATCAATAGCTTCAGACAAAAGAACTTCTTCTTTTTCTTTATCCTTGCTTTTACCTCTTGTAAACTCTATCTCAACCTTACTATTAGGCTTTGTAGAAGCTACAATTAATTTAGAACCTGAAGCCTCACTAATGAACCCGAAACGTTTATCTACAGTAGAAGTTTCTATTTTAAACCTTTTTACTAAATAATTTTTAGCTTCACCATCATAATGTATGGCCGAAATAACAGTATCGGGACTAAATCTCTCTATAATTAAAACCTTAGCAGGCTCGTATCTATTAGTCAGTTCGTAAGAAGTTAATTCATAACTTCCATCTTTATAAATAACTAGGATATTGTCATCACCATTGAACTTGCCAATATGGATTCCACGTTCGTCCTTATTTAATCTACCAACAGATTCATCGTACCAAATATCAAGGCCGCTTAAGGTAGATACTCCTTCTGACTTCAGTTCAATTTTTCTTACTGGGTATCTTGTGAGTATATTTCCTCCGGCTCCTCTACCCTTAATGTCAATAGTAGCAAAGTCAAAATCAAATACTTTAATTCTTGCCTTGGCACCGGAGGTCAATTTAACTGTTACAACCTCAGCTTCACCATTCATATTGGCGGTAAGATAAAGCACTTTAGACCCTTTTTCTCCTTTAGTAAGATCATACTCCTTGTCTCTGGTTATAGCTGTTACGCTGAAACGCTTCACCATAGAACGTCCTGATTTCCCATCAAGGTAAATCAGATTATAAGTCATTCGCTCGTCCCCTTTTTTCCAAACTCCGGTGTAAAGAATATCCTTACCCATAAAAGTCTTTTCAGAAATACGTGAGACCATCATCTTGCCATCTCGTCTAATAGCAATTATGTCATCGAGATCAGAACATTCAGTAACAAACTCATCTTTTCTAAGACCATAGCCAACAAAACCGTCAGCTCTATTCACATAAAGTTTCTGATTATTTGCAGCTACTACTGTGGTGTCAATTGAATCGAAAGATTTGATTTCGGTTTTACGCTCTCTCCCCTTACCATATTTCTCCAACAACTTAGTGAAGTAAGCAATGGCGTAATCTGTTATATACTCCAAATGGTGAAGCGTTTCCTTAAGTTCTTCTTCCAGCCTTCTGAGCAGCTCATCCGCTTTAAAAGTATCGAACTTAGAAATACGTTTGATTTTAATCTCGGTAAGCTTTACAATATCTTCCTCAGTAATGTCTCTATAAAATTGAGGTTTAAAGGGATCCAAACCTTTATCAATAGTCTCTATTACTGCCTCCCATGTTTCACACTCTTCTATATCACGATAGATTCTATTCTCGATGAATATCTTTTCTAATGAAGAGAAAAGTATCTTTTCCATCAATTCATCTCGCCTGATTTCAAGTTCTCTCGTCAAAAGAGCAACTGTCTTTTCAGTGTTGAGTCTTAAAATCTCACTTACAGGTATAAAATGAGGTTTATCATCAATGATTACACAGGCATTAGGTGAAATAGATACTTCGCAATCAGTAAAAGCATATAATGCATCGATAGTTATATCTGGAGATTGGCCTGGGGCTAAATCAATTAGTATTTCAACATCCTTTGCAGTGTTATCCACCACCTTTTTGATCTTGATTTTTCCTTTGTCATTAGCCCTGATGATTGATTCTATGAGCCCCGTTGTAGTAGTACCAAATGGAATATCTTTAACTATTAGTGACTTCTTATCATGCTCCTCTATCTTGGCCCTAACCTTAATCTTTCCTCCTCTCAAACCCTGATTGTATTCGGAGAAATCAGCCATTCCACCAGTTATAAAATCTGGATAGATCTTTACTTTCTTGCCATTTAGTATGTCAATACTTGCTTTAATAAGCTCGCAGAAATTATGTGGAAGTATTTTTGTTGAAAGTCCAACCGCAATACCCTCTACACCTTGTGCTAATAAGAGAGGAAACTTAACCGGTAATGTAACCGGCTCTTTTTTACGACCATCATAAGATAGTTGCCAGTTGGTGGTTTGTGGATTATAAAGGACATCTAGAGCGAACTTAGACGGCCTAGCTTCAATATACCTTGGTGCAGCCGCGCTATCACCAGTTCTTACATCTCCCCAGTTACCCTGAGTATCAATTAGCAATTCCTTTTGACCAATATTAACCATTGCATCTCCAATGGAAGCATCACCATGAGGGTGATATTGCATGGTTTGACCAATAATATTAGCCACCTTGTTATATCTACCATCATCCATTTCTTTAATGGCATGCATGATTCTACGTTGTACAGGCTTAAATCCATCCTCAATGGCTGGTACCGCCCTTTCAAGAATGACATAAGACGCATATTCCAAAAACCAGTTTTGATACATACCAGAAACTGGTACAACTTCATGGATTATATCTTCTTTTTTAATATTCTCATTTTGCCCTTCTACAGGCTCATTATTCTCTTCCATTCAACAATGAGATTAATTTTCAGCTAATTGTTCACTCTCTTCTTTCTCAGGTAAAACAAGGCCTTCAACCTCATCTTTCTCTATTCGAAGATTATCGACAATAAAATCTTGTCTTGTTGGAGTATTTTTACCCATGTAAAAAGTCAATAGTTGATTTATTGACGTATCCTTATTTAAAATAATAGGGTCCAAGCGAATATCTTCGCCAATAAAGTTTCCAAATTCATCAGGAGATATTTCTCCTAACCCTTTAAATCGTGTTATCTCAGGTTTATTACCCAATTTCGAAATTGCAGCTCTCCGCTCTTCATCAGTATAGCAATAAATCGTCTCTTTCTTATTTCTAACTCTAAATAATGGCGTGTCTAAAATGAACAAATGTCCTTGTTTTACTAGGTCAGGAAAGAACTGTAAGAAAAATGTTAGCAGCAACAATCTAATATGCATACCGTCTACATCGGCATCAGTAGCAATAATAATTTTTCTATAACGAAGGCCTTCTATACCATCTTCAATATTTAAAGCATGCTGAAGAAGGTTAAATTCCTCATTTTCATACACTACCTTCTTAGTCAGGTTAAAACAATTCAAAGGTTTACCTCGCAAACTAAAAACGGCCTGCGTTTGTACATCTCGTGATTTTGTTATCGATCCACTGGCCGAGTCTCCCTCAGTGATGAAGATCATAGTGTCATCTACCCTATCACTCTTTTTATCATCATAATGCAGCCTGCAATCACGTAATTTTTTATTATGAAGGTTCGCCTTTTTAGCTCTTTCATTAGCAAGTTTTTTAATGCCGGCTATTTCCTTTCGTTCCCTTTCAGACTGAAGTATTCTCTTTAATAAAGCATCAGCTACTTGACTATTCCTATGTAAAAAATTGTCTAGTTCTGTTTTTAAAAAGTCGTTTATGAATGTTCTCATTGTTGGTCCATCAGGCCCAACATTTTGAGACCCTAATTTTGTCTTAGTCTGAGATTCAAAAACTGGTTCTTGAACTCTTACCGCCACAGCACCAACTACACTTGCCCTGATGTCAGCAGCATCAAAATCCTTCTTATAAAAATCCCGAACCGTTCTTACCACAGCCTCTCTAAAAGCCGCTAAATGTGTGCCTCCTTGCGTAGTATACTGTCCGTTAACAAATGAATAGTATTCCTCACCATATTGATTACAATGTGAGATTGCCACTTCAATATCTTCGCCTCTGAGGTGAATGATTGGGTATCTAAGGGTTTCTATATCTGTTTTTCTTTCTAGAAGATCCCTTAATCCATTCTCAGAATGAAATTTCTGACCATTAAAATTAATAGTTAAGCCGGCATTCAGGAATACATAATTCCAAATGAGGTCATTGAGATAATCAGGAATAAAATGGTAGTTCTTGAAGATTGTTTCATCAGGCTCGAAGGTAGTTAGTGTACCATTTCTTCCACTAGACTTGACAATTTTAGCATCGTTAGATACTACACCTCTGACAAATTCAGCAACTTTAGTCTCACCTTCACGAAATGACTGAACTTTAAAATAAGTAGATAAAGCATTAACCGCTTTTGTACCTACTCCATTTAACCCTACTGATTTTTGGAAGGCACCTGAATCATACTTTCCACCGGTATTAATCTTAGACACACAGTCTATTACTTTTCCCAATGGAATGCCACGTCCATAATCTCTAATTTCTACTCTGTGATCGGTTATTTTCACATCGATGGTCTTTCCATAGCCCATCATGTGTTCATCTATACAGTTGTCAATGATCTCCTTAACCAAAACATAGATGCCGTCATCCTGAGCAGAACCATCTCCTAGCTTACCAATATACATACCTGGCCTAAGCCTTATATGCTCTTTCCAGTCAAGAGATTTGATACTATCTTCGGTATACTCTACGTGATCAACAGCCATAATTAGAAATTCATTTACTTAGGTTAACGAGCGAAGAAACACGAATTTTCAGACTAATTCAAGGGAATAGCACAAATGAAAACTCTAAATTTTACTAACAAAAATAACTGCAGAAGACCTTAAATATCAGATAATTAGAAGTTTAAAGTCCAAGGAATGAAATAAAGGTTTAAGCTTTATTTTTTAAATTAAGTATGAAAAAGGGACCGGCAACTACCCACCCTATTACAAGCCCAAGTGTAATGTAGATATAATATCCAAAATTTGTATAGTCAAAGTTCTCTCCACTGTTAATTACCTGTATAAATGTTAGTGAACTCATGAAAAAGAAGTTCAAAACGGAAGCAAAACTCATTAGCCATCCTACGAGAAATTCGGCCACTGGCATCTCACTTTTTCTATACTTACGCGCAATGCTGTAAAGTGAGAAATTACCGATAGTAATAATGGCAAGACTTATATTAAATAGCATTTCTCTAGAAATAGAAGTACCCCCATCAAACAAGACTAAATCACTGCCCATTGGAATTGCAGCATAGGTATAAAGTAAGGTAGCAAGGGTAGAAAGTAATGTGATGAACCAAAAGGCTTTGATGATCTTATTCATAATCTTTTTTGAAATTGTCCGCAATTTAGTACTAACACGCATTAGAAAAAAGGTGTTATTTAAAGTAATTGATAAATACTCAAAAACACATGTTAATCACGATTGTATTATCCACTGATTGGTTAATGACAACTAAAGTATTTTAAGTATTTTTACCAAATAGTATGCATGCAGAACGTTTATTATGAATATCAACCCCATTATTTTATCCATCCCCATCTATTTTTTGCTCATAGCAGTTGAATTGGTTGTACAATGGATTACAAAAAAGAAATTATACAGACTTAGTGATGCATTGACAAATATTTCCTGTGGCATTACACAGCAGTTGAGCGGTATTTTCTTAAAAGTACTCGGGGTTGGTGCCTATGTATTGGTATATGAATATTTTGCATTGTTTGAAGTACCATCCACTTGGTACACATTTATCATTTTGTTTATTGGCGCTGATTTCTTTTACTATTGGGCACATCGTATGAGCCACGAAATCAATCTTTTTTGGGGTGGACATGTAGTACATCACCAGAGCGAGGATTATAATTTCTCTGTAGCACTAAGGCAAGGTTCATTTCAGGTTATTTGGACTTTCTTTTTCTATTTTCCTTTGGCAATTATCGGCTTTAAGCCAGTAGATTTCGTTTTTGCATCAGCCTTAGTAACTGTTTATCAATTTTGGATTCACACCGAGACTATTGGTAAAATGGGCTGGTTTGAGCTTATTTTTAATACCCCTTCTCATCATAGAGTGCATCATGGAAAGAACCCTAAATACATAGACAGAAACCATGCGGGCGTATTTATCATTTGGGACAAAATGTTTGGTACTTTTCAAAAAGAAGAAGAAAAGCCCACTTATGGTACAACTAAGCCCATTAATAGCTGGAATCCTATATGGGTTAACCTAGATCATTATTATCAAATTATAAAGCAGATAAAAGAGATAAAAGGAACAAAGAATAAACTTAAGTTCCTTTTCTACAAACCAGGCTGGTTGCCTGAAGAATTAGGAGGATATCAATCTGCTCCTGAGGTTGATAAGGTAACTTATAAGAAATATGAAACACCCGCAAATCAAGCATTAAGCTATTATGTTCTATTTCAATATGTGATGATACTAGGAACAACCGCAGTATTCTTATTCAATTACACCAAACTTGAACTGCCTTATCAGATAATTACTATACTGTGCATTCTACTGACCGTTGTTAATGCAGGAGCACTTTTAGAAAAGAAAATTTGGGCTAGAAAATCTGAGATCATCAGAGTTCTTCTAGTAAGTGGAGTGGCGAGCTATTCTATCATTTTTTTTAATTTCAGCTTTCTTTATTTCATTCCTGTAATTGTTTATTTTCTGATATCAGTGCTTGGCATGTCATACTCTTCTAAATTAGCAGTATGAAATTTCTAAATGCTACACTAGGCTTATTGCTTCTTTTTTCATCTTGCAACCAATCCATCGATTTGAAGAACTTTGATGAAATAGCTTGGCAAGACGATAAAGGTGCTTGTAAAAATATACGAGGTGAAATGCGAGATAACCTTGAAAACGTCAAGGACCAGCTAAAGGGGCTTAATCAGGATGAAATTGTTAATGTTCTTGGTAGACCTGATGAAAATGAGCTGTATAAACGTAGTCAGAAGTTTTTCATCTATCACATTACCCCAAAAACTTGCGATGGGCAAGAATTTGAACAGTATACTTATTTAAGTATCCGATTCAACGCTACCGGACGAGCAAAGGAGGTGATCATCTACGAAACAAAAATCTAATTTAAAAATTCATATTTTTTGTCTATCTTATGTTTCAATCAAACAATGAAACATGAGCAGCTTCCAATTCCACCCCAATGAGTTATTGTTGATATACAATGACCCTAACACCACTACCGGAAAACAAACAAGGGCTTATGCCAAGTCTGTTTCGAATAATGTCAATGAGGTGAATATTTCTACTGATAATTTTACGACTACCCTATGGAAAGAGGTGATGAATATGCTTAATCTTCATCCATTGGAAATTATGGATAGGTCTTGCAAGGATTATAAAGAGAAAATAGAAGGTAACAACTTTACCATGACTGGTATGCTTGAGGTGTTAGCTCATAATCCTACTCTTTTAAAAGCTCCTATTGCGGTGTATCAGAATGAAGCTGTGTTTTGTCAAAAGCCAACTGACATATTAAAATTTGAAAGTGGTTCATCGGGTGCTAAAGTACCTCCTCACTTAAGAAAAGAATAAATCACTTAGCCTGATCAGGACCGAAAATTCTTAATCTTACAAATACAGAGTCCTGTTGTCTATACAGTTCATAGACATAATCATGTTTTGATAATTCAGAACTTACATATTGTTCAAAAAAAGCACGCTCTTTATTGTCAACCGAAACAACAAATCTGTTAAATCCAGGTTTTGACACTTTGTGAATTTGCTGTTCTCCTTTATCGAAAATAATTGTGGTATCAGCACCTAACTCTCCTACCCTTTTAATCTGAATGCTATTTACTAAAACACCCTTAGGTCTTACTATAACCTGATCTCTAAATACGTAGTTACGAATCTCTTGGGTGTAGCTGTAGGCAATGATTAATACTAGACTAACAAAGCCCAAAAGCCAAGCAATAACCTTCATTATTTAAGTTCAATTCCGTTTTCCTTAATCTCAATCAGCTTTTCTTTGTAAAGACCTCCTATGGCCTTTTTAAATGCCTTTTTACTCATTTTAGTTTTCTGCACAATCTCCTCTGGTGAAGACTTATCATGTAGAGCAATGAAGCCGTCATTATTCTTAAGAAGCTTTATGATTTTCTGTCCATTAAGGTCTATAGCCTGTACTCCTATCTGACCGAGCCTAAGATCAATCTTCCCATCTTCCCTAAGCTTCTTAATAAAACCCCTTAATTTATCGCCCATTCTTATAGGCTGGAAAATCTCATTCTTATAAAGCAACCCTGAATATTCCTGATCAACCACAGCGGAATATCCTAATTCTGATTCGGAATAAATCAAGATTTCAACTTCTTGTCCTTCTTCTAGTTTAGAATAATCATTGTCTAAGAAAGAATTGATCTTACCGACACCTATTAACCTATCAGTTTTATAATCAAGACAAATTCTGACCACATGAATTTCACCAATGTGATAAGGCTGAGGCTGCTCATTAACTGGTACTAGTAAATCCTTTTCAAGCCCCCAATCCATATAGGCCCCATGAGGAGCATTATCTCGTACCTCAAGTGCCACAAACTCATTGAGCTTACCATAAGGTGCTAATGTTGTAGCTATAAGTCTATCCTCTGAATCTTTATAAATAAATACATTTATATATTGACCTACTTTTAGGTCTTCTGGAAGATATTTTGTTGGTAATAATATTTCACCTCGTTCTGAGTCTAGATAGACACCGAAGTCCACTTCCTTAACAACTTCTAATTCATGAAATTCGCCTATTTGCATGTTTGCAATTTAGTAACAAATACTGTCTCGGGGGGTATTTTTTTTTATATTTGCACCCCTATTCTAACGTTTGAAAAACACGAATTTAATGAAAAATATTGCAGTAATTGGTTCAGGAACAATGGGTAACGGTATTGCTCATGTATTTGCTCAAAATGGATATAACGTATCTTTAATTGATATTTCAGCTCCAGCTTTAGAAAAAGCTATGGCTACTAACGGTAAAAACCTTGATAGACAAATAAGTAAAAGCAATTTTTTGAAATCTTGTTAGTAAATAATTT
>CAYGNU010000070.1:0-12651 GCA_964351175.1 uncultured Roseivirgaceae bacterium
GTTTCAATTAATCCTAACAGTTGCGATGAAACTCCAATTGCAATAACAAAAACCCCCAGATCTGCAAGTCCCCAGGTGAATTCAAAAAACAACCTGTAACCTGAAGTTAGCCACCACATAAAAATTGTTGCAGTAGCAACCGGCAGATAATAAGAGTATACAGTCTCAGCTTTAAATAGATGAACCTCTGCTGAATATTTAGTATTGCTTAACCGTCCTCTCAATGAAAACCAAGAACCAAATGCGCCAATCAACATTCCCAGAACCTGACCGGCAAACCATAAACTACCCGATTGAAAATTACTTACCAAAAGAACTGAAAACAGTAAACTGGTTATTACTGTGACTATAGACCATGTTACTGATTCTTTTCTGTAACCCACCATATTCAAAATGGTAATGAATGTTGCATTCCAGGTTCCGGCCACTACCATCGCCATGATAAGAAAACCCTTGAAAAAACTGGAGGTTTGATTGGCTTCATTAAAGCTACTCCAAAAAAATGTGACTAAAGCTCCAAGTATTGAGGCAAAAATAACGTAATAACTGAACTTTTGCAGCCGTTTAAAAATAGATCCCTCTAAAATCCAATTATGGGTATGACGATTTATATACTGACCAACAGGATTTATAAGAAATAGACCACAGAACAATTGAAATGTAGTCAGTATTGCAAAAATACCGTACTCATCTGGGGTAAGCAGCGTTGTTGAAATTCGAATTGCAGCAACGGTAGCCAAAGCACTAATAATGCGACCGGCAAGAATTATAGAAAAGTCTAGTTTTTTGAACAATTTTTTACTTTTTTATTAAGCAACTTTTAATTGTTTCTAAATTATTATCTGTTAGTTCAGGATAATTACCACAATAGAAGCCACAGTCGTGAATAAAATCTGTTTCGGGTAAGTTGTACTCGTTCTCTATGTATTTTTTATAGAATGGCTGCTTTTGCATATTGCCGGCAATCATGGGTCTGATCTCAATTCCAGCTCCAGAAAACTGTTCTAAATAATGTTGTCGTAATTCTTTTGTCGTACAAACAATAGGTACTGCAAATGTCGATAATTTTACGAATCCTGAATGATCAAGTGCAATAATATCCTCATTTGCATCAATTACCTTTCGTAAATTGAGATAGTTTCGCTCTCTTATATCAATGTTTTGATCAAGATACTCCAATTGGGTTAACCCCAAAAAACCTGTAATTTCAGTTGGCCGTAAATTATAGGCAAGGTCATAAAAAGAGTACTTTGCAATAAATTCAGAATTAATACCAAACTTCTGTCGCCATTTTGACTGCTCAACGGCACTTAAATTCCTATCCCAACCGTTTGCTCTTACTATTCGTAGCATCTCATTAAGTTCATCATCATCTGTACAAACCATCCCACCTTCTATAGTAGACATATGATGTGCAATAAAAAACGAAAAGGTTGCTGCTAAGCCAAAATTACCAGCTTTACCTTCCTGAACCTCTGTTCCAAGAGATTCACAGTTATCTTCTATCAATAAAATATTTTTTTCATTACAAATTTCCTTTATTTTTTGAATATCGCCAAGAAAGCCTAATACATTTGTTAGAAACAAAGCATTGAGCGAAGTATCAGATAAACGCTCAAGCAGATTATCTGACATTACATTCAAAGTATACCGTGAGCAATCTAAAGGAACAGGATTCATACCTAACTGAATAATTGGCATCGTATTTGTAGACCAGGTTAATGCAGAAAAGGCAACATTATCATTGTTCTTGAGAAGCGACAGATTCTTCAAAGCTTGTAAAAGTGCCAAATTTGCACTTCCGCCACTATTAAAGAGAATAGCATGTTTTCTACCCTGCTTTTGTGCGAATTTAATTTCGAATTCCCTGCATTTCTGGTCCATACTAAATCTTTCTGCGGTCAGAATAAACTCTGAAAGTTTTTTTCTTGTTTCTGCTTCGTTTATAAATGCATTTTTCATTAATGGTATCATTTCATATCTCCAATTATTCTTTCATGATAAAATTCTATCATTTGCTCTATTCCTTCATCAATAGTTACTTTGGGACTATACCCTGCATCTTTCATTTTTGTAACATCCATGCATTTTTTTAACATTCCATCTGGTTTTGTTGTATCCCATAAAATACTGCCTGCAAACCCCACTTTATTAGCAATTTTGTAAGCTAGTTCATAAATCGAAATATCTTCCCCAGGACCAATATTGATGATTTCTGGCGAATCATATTTTTCTAAAAAATACAATACTGCATCTGCAAAATCAGAGACATTTAAAAATTCCCGGCGTGCTTTACCTGTACCCCAAAGTGTCACACTCTCTAAATTTGAATTTTTCGCATCAACGAATCTCTTAACGAGAGCACTAAACACATGTGACTTCTCTAAATCAAAGTGGTCGTTTTCGCCGTACATATTACTTGGCATTAAATTAATCGCCTTCATTCCATACTGTTTATGATAGTATTGCAAAAGTCGCAATCCCGTTATTTTTGCCAATGCATAACCCTCATTCGTAGGTTCAAGTGGTCCATTCAAAAGGTACTCTTCTTTCATAGGTTGGGGTGAATTCTTTGGGTAAATACAGGAACTACCGATAAAACAAACTTTTTCGACCCTATTCTCAAAAGAGCTTTCTATAATATTGTTTTGTATTTTCAGATTGTCCAGAAGAAATTCCACTGGATAATCGATATTTGCTTTAATGCCTCCAACTTTCGCGGCACAAAGAATTACAATTTCAGGCTTATTTTTCTGAAAATATTTTTTTACTGCAGCTGAATCTCGTAAATCTAAAGATAGACGGTCTGCAACTAAAATTTGTTCAAAGCTAAGACTTTTTAATTTTTTCACTATTGCTGAACCGGCCATTCCTTTATGACCTGTTACGAATACCCTATTTTTCCTAGTTTTATATTTTTCCATAAACCTTTTTTCTTCTCTACCAGATAATGTTATTTTGACCCACTTCAGTCATTTTCAACTTTTTCAAGTGCAATAAACCACCTAGACTGTTTAACCGCGGTTTTAAAATAAATTCTTTTGTCTTCAAGGCAAGGTCATATTTCCTATAGAGAGACTTTTGCTGAGTCATTTGATTTTCATGCATTCGATATTTCAGAAGTGGCTGTGGAAGATTATCAATTTCATAACCGTTTCGTATACTTCTAAGCCATAAATCATGATCTTCACATAATTCATTCCAACCATATCCTGACAGATCTCTTAAAATATTTGATCGCATCATTACAGTAGGATGCGCTAGAGAACAATAGTATAACATGGTTTTCGTCGCAAATTTTGCTCCAACCGGATACTCGGTCTTTCTTTTAATAATTAACTCCGAATCACAAATGTACATATTGCTACCTAATGCCCATGTCTTATTATGATTGCCAAAGTACTTTATCTGAAGATCAAACCTATCTGGATGACTTACATCATCAGCATCCATTCTCGCAATAAATTCTGAGTCTGAATTTTGAATACCTAGGTTTAATGCCGGAACTAATCCTGGAATAATCGATTTTATGTATCGTACTTTACTATGGCTGTATAGATTAGAACTCTCTAATGCTGAACCATTTAAAATAATAATTATTTCAAAATCTCGATATGACTGAGAAGTAATACTCTGGATTGCCTGAACTAAGTAATTATCTACTCTATTTGTAGCAATTAAGCAACTTATTCTTGGCATCTAATTAATACGCTTTATTTTTAGGGATAGCATACCATTCGGCGGGAATTAAGTCATTTTCATTAAACTCTAGTATGTTAAACCACGGAGATGGGTAAACCACTTTTTTACTCTCTTCATATGACAAATAAGCTGCCCACCAACTGAATGTACTATTGGCAATTATATGGTATTTACATTCCCGCATCAAATCAAAATCTTCAATGGTTGTTTCACGACTTCCTGCAATGTATTGAACATCTTCTAATTCAAAATTATTTTTACACCATTCCATATCATTTGTAAATATAAAAAACACAGGTTTTTCTACAATTGTACTAATATAACCAATGGCAGTCTTATAATAACTGACAGAACAAAGTCCATGCTTCTCTTTTGTTACTTTATTCGTAGCATAATCTCCCCGCCGAACATGAACCATAACACTGTTCGAATTCTTAATTTTTTCGAGCAAAGCTATATTCTTAGATTTGTATTCAGACTTAATTTCAAAGTTACTGCGAAGAGTATTCTTAGCAAAATTAAAATATTTATATGACTGAAAATATCCCGTTAAATACTTACATCTCTTTTTGTCCATCAGCGAATTATCATATAGCATATCTTTTTCTGAATAAATTCCAAAAAAGCAACAATGAATTTTTAACTTATTCAGTAGTTTTGCAAAAATAAACATTAGTTTTTTTTTCAGATTATATCGTATCTCATCAGCTTCTATGCTGAAACATGTTAGCAAGTAATCATGTAACTTATAAGTTTCATATGAGTAGTTATCAATTAGAAGTCTGGAGTCATTTTTTTGTCCATAAGCTATAGCAGTTGCAATTTGAAATAATTGATTTCCTAATCCGCCTATGATATGTACAGTAATGTGTTTTTCTTTCACAATGAAATATCCTTTACAATTGTATCAACTATAGTTGCAGCAAAATACTCCGATGAAAACTTGTAGACTTTTTCACTCGTTAAAAATTGACGGATATTCTGTTGATATTTCGTGTACTCATTTTCCTCAATATTATTTAGGTACTTAACTAAGTCTTTGTTTGAAGCAAAATTTCTTCGATCCACGAAAGTTGATGATGGTATATGGTCGGTAATATTATTTGCTCCCCAATAAACTGGGACGCAGCCGGACATGAAAGAATCAATAATCTTTTCTGTAATGTATCCGTTGTAACCGCTGACATTCTCATAACAAATGCAAAATTTAGCACTTCTTAGGATATCTTTTTTATGCTTTATAGATCCTCGATAGGACTTGAAATTCTTAAACCCTAGCGGTATTATTGTGTATTTCAATAATAATCGAGTTAGCTTATTTAAAAAATCCGATTTTGCAGCAACATTTGACCACCCATGACCATACAGATGAAAGTTGTAACCTTCTTTTTCTAAATACTTTATTATTCTAACTCTTTCACTATATAAATCATGGGGTGACTTAACCCTCAAGGTCTTATTACCAGCAATCAAAACAAAATCAATCTTTCTTCTTTCGTAGTCGATGAAGTCGTCTTCAATTGCAATTTCATTTGGGAAGTTAATTTTAATAATATTTTCGTTGTCGATTAGATCATCATTCCATGTGAAAATCTTTTTATACTTAGACAAATTAGATATTTTCCAATTATCAGGCTTCACCTCTGCTGTTTCCAAATTAATTAGATAAGTAGGAGCCTCATTGACTATAGAGCTGACATCCTGATGAATTTCGAATGTTTTAATTGGCAAGCTACAAAGATCTCTAGTTTTAAGATCAACTCCATGTTTAAGAAATTCTTCTTTAAGTCTTATATAGGGTGCAAGTGTGTTATCCCTGTTTTGCTCCTTGTCATTTGTAAAAATATTATTCTTTTGAGACCAATAAGTAAAAAAACTTGCTTCTCTCATTTTTTTATAAATAATAATCTATCAAACAGTAAAAAATCAAGGCCAGAGTTGAGAACTGTTTTAACAGCATCTTCTGGTGAACCAACATTCGGTTCACCGTGTAAATTAAACGATGTATTAAGAACACCACCTATTTCTGTAAGTTTTTTAAATTCACTAATAATTGAATAGTAATCATAATTCCAAGAACTATAGACTACTTGGGGCCGCATCGTAAAGTCTCTAGGATGGACTGCTGCAGCAAAATGTATTTTTGCTAAATCTGTGGATTCAAATGTAACCGCCATATAAGGTACATCAAGGTTCCGAGGATTTAGAAAATACTTTGTAACATCTTCTTCTAAAATACTTGGAGTAAAGGGCATCCAAAAATCTCGGTTCTTGATTTTGTTATTGAGTCTCTCAATATTCTGGAATTTGGAAGGGTTACAAATAATTGATCGATTTCCTAAAGCTCTGGCGCCCCATTCTTCTCTGCCCGCACATCTAGCAATTATTTCATCATCAGCTAATAATTGACCGATTCTTGAACTCATCATCTTAGTGTCATTGAATTCCTCAATTGTGAATTTTTCTGCTAATTTATCGCGCTCAATCATTTCTTTTACATATTCATTCGAAAAAGATCGACCTAAGTAAAGGTCATTAATTCTTACCGGTTCTACATTATGCTTTTTCATGCTCAACCACTGAGCACCAATCGGCAAAGATTCATCTGATGCACTTGGAACAATGGAAAAATTATTTATACATTGAAGCTCATAGATTTTCTTTACTGCTTTCACATTCATAAAAACTCCACCCGAACATGCAACATTCCTGATATTAGTAGTTTTTACATGATATTCAATCCAGTTACAGACTAATTCTTCAGTCAATTTTTGAATTGCACCGCATATAACATCAAACCGTTCAAACTGCAAAAGTTTTTTTAAGAACTTCAGGTAATTTTTCCGCTTCACGCTTGAACGAAATTCACCATTGGCATCAATACAAATAATCTTTCGAAATTCATCCGCTAGTCTCGACACTTGTTTATCATCTGCATAAGGAGCCATTCCCATGAGCTTAAACTCATGTTCGTTTGGTTTCATACCAAGATATCCTGTGACTTCAGCAAACAGACCACCGATAGAAATATTTTTGGTAGTTTTACTTACTCTCTTCAAGGAATCACCTGACTTAATCGATATTGAAGCTGCTAGATTATCCCCCTCGCCATCCAAGGTAAAAATTAGCCAATTTTCATTTATAGCTTTACTGGGAATAAAAAAGAGGCACGATGCGGCATGAGAAGTATGATGATCATACCACTCGACTTTTTCAATTGGCAACTTCAGTTCTTTAATAATTTTTATCTTGCTTTTTTCAGCACGTCGATTGAAAAGTAATCTGTAAATTGGAGAGAACACGATTTTTACTGTGCTCGCAAAAAACGGTTTTACTGAAAATGACTTTTCTTTTCTTTTCCAATAATAATCCATATACGCCTTTGGTTTTATTCCATTCTTTAACAAGTAAAAAGCACCTAGGCCTGTAAAATCAGAAAATACTATCTTATCGACGCGATTGACATTTCCGGACAAATAGTTTGCAATCACGTAGTTTAATGCTTGCTCCGGAAAACCGGTTGCATTTTTTATTCTAGAAAGTCTTTCTTCACTTAAGATGCAGATTATTGACCCATTTTCTGAATATGCTACAGTTGCGTTATGTCCATAGTGTATTGCTAAAATTTTCATTATACCCCTTCGTTTAAAAAAATTGCTATTTAATCTATTTGGAATTATATCCGTAAAACTCGCCATTTGAACGCTGTTTTTGATTTTTAATAAGGTTTTGTTTGAAGTAATTTAATATGTTCATTTTCTTTTTCTTTCCCAATTCCAAGCATGGCTCAATGCATCATCAAGACTGAATTTAATTGACCAGCCTAGCTCACTATTTGCTTTCTTTGCTGATGCGAAAATTGAGGCTATATCACCAAGTCTTCTCCCTTCGTATCTAAACTTTAAGCTTAATCCATTCACATTTTCAAATGCTCGAATCACTTCTAAAACAGATTTTCCTATTCCAGAGCCTAAGTTGTAAATATTTAAATTTCTGGAACTTGTTCCATTTTTTAATGCATTTAATGCCAAGACATGAGCTCTAGCGATGTCTACTACATGAATATAATCTCGAACGGCTGTACCATCGGGAGTTTGATAATCATTACCGTATACAACGAGCTCATCTCGACTCCCCGTTGCTACTTGAGTTATATATGGTACCAAATTACTCGGTGCTCCAATCGGTAATTCTCCTAAATTGCCTGAGGGGTGAGCACCAATTGGATTAAAATATCTTAATATTGTTGCTCTTAATGGGATGCTACTCTCGATTACATCCCTTACTATTTTTTCTGAAATTTGTTTTGAATAACCATAAGGTGACTCTGCTCTTAGAAGCTGGAAATCTTCAGTAACTGGAGATTCTTGTGCAGCTCCATATACAGTGCAAGAGGATGAAAAGACTAAATCCTCTACTTGTTGTTTTTTCATTACTTCGAGTAAAGTCACCAAAGAGGCAATATTATTTGAATAATACTTTAATGGATCTATAATTGACTCCGAAACTGATTTGTAAGCTGCAAAATGAATAACTCCGCTGACCTTTACAGAATCTCTGTTATTTTCTCTTTCACAAACTCGGGACAGAAATCTGTAATCAGCACAATCCCCACAATAAATAACCGGCTCAAGTCCTGTAATTTTCTTAATTCCTTCGATTGCATTTGGAAATGAATTTCGGAAATCATCAACAATGATCGGAGTAAATCCAGCATCGATAAGCTCAACTACCGTATGAGAGCCTATGAAACCTGCGCCTCCTGTTACTAGTATTTTTTGTTTCATTAACCTTACCAGATTACCGTTTCCTTATTGTTTTGGGGACATCCTATATTCTCAATTTTTCTCATTTTTTTGGGGCAAATAAAAAATGATTTCTATTTTTGAATTAATAATTCTGCCAAATATGATCCGCCTTGCAACACGACACCTTTAATTAAAACATTTTCACTCTAAATATTATCTCGATTTCATTAGTAGTTTTTAAAGTTTTAAATAAATGTTCAATGCTTCAAGCTCCAAAAATTACTTAGGGTGTCCCTTTTTACGACAAAGTTTCGCCTTTATCAATTTTGCTTTACATAGATAAGTACCTGACTACCCATCTGCAAGAGAGGCAAGTAATATCTTAATTTATTGTTAGCATCCCGTAGCAAGAATGTCGTACTCTTGATTAGTCATCTAAGAGTCTTCATCACTAGAGCACATTAACAGCTAGGCGATAGTTAAAATTAATGCAAAATTGATAGACCAAAACGGTACCAGACCAAATATAACGAAAGGATTTATCCAGCTCATAGTCCATCATTTAATTTTCTTGACGACAATATTGATCATCAATCCGCACAATATCGTCTTCACCTAAATAACAGCCAACCTGAACTTCCAACAAAGTCAGTATCCGCTAAGTAGTATTGCTTAAACGGTGTATTTCTCCTTGCGGGATAAAACAATAATCACCCTCTTTTGATTTTAGTATTTGTTCGCCAGCTTGTGAATTCCCCTCACTTGATATTACCGGCCAATGCTCAGCCCGCTTATGATGCATTTGTAGACTCAATGAAGCCCCAGGTTTAACCTCAATTTTTTTAACCTTAAAACCTGGCTCTTCATGTAGATTCGTAAGTCTACCCCAAGGACGTTCCTCACGATAGAAGTCAGTCAAGTACGCTTGGTCTATCAGAATACTTTTTATACTTTCTGTGAAGCTTAGGCAGCTTGCTGGGCTTCTGGATTATTATTAAAGTACTTCGATGGGTTCATGATTCACTATTCCCAAAACTCACCCCCCAAACCCCGCACTGCTCTTCACAATCTCATCAATCCCGAACTTCGCATCCCAGCCCAGCTTAATGCGGGTCTTTTCTGATCGGCCAAGCATCACAACGGGGTCACCTTCCCGGGCGGGGGCAATCTTGATTTTGATTTTTTTGCCGGTAATTTGTTCAACTTTCGTTATCAGCTCCAGAACAGAGGTGCCTTTGCCAGTACCAAGATCAAACGCATCGCTTGGGCCACCTTTTTTTAGATATTCCATGGCAAGCAGGTGAGCCCGCGTTACATCTTCGATATGTAAATAATCCCGAATGCAGGTACCGTCGGGAGTATGAAACTGGTTCCCAAAAACGGTAAATTCGCTACCCTCGTTTGCAATTTTGAGCAAGCGCGGTAAGATATGTCGGGGCGGAGAGCCGTCTTCCGAAGCCATCTCTCCCAGCGAACCATCTTCCGCGGCACCGGCGACATTGATTGGCCTTAGAATAACATACCGCATGCCGCCTTGTGCACAGACATCTCGCAAGATTCGCTCGGCCATGGCCTTGCTGTGCCCATAGGGACTGATCGGCGATATAGTCTGGTGCTCAGGAATGGGAACTTCCCGTACCTGGCCGTACACAGCGGCAGTTGAGGTATAGATAATATTCTTGACCCCGGCATTTTTTGCAGCTCTTAAGAAACGCATCAATTGCTCGACATTGTTCTGGTAATATAAATCAGGATTCTCAAAAGACTCCCGAATCGAACAGTATGTCGCAAGATAAAAGACCGTTTCAATTTTATTTTCAGTTAACGTGTCGGTCATGCTTGAGACAACATCACCAACACTGCCACCGATGAACTTACCCCATTTCAAACGTTCTTTGAAACCCCGGGAGAGATTGTCGAGTACGATAGAACTCTTGCCCTGCAGGTTAAGTGCCCGGTTAATATGAGAACCAATGTAACCGGCCCCGCCGGCGATTAGAATGTTTTCTTTGTTTTCTGACATCCGATCTAACTATTGAAATTGGAGTGAAATGGGAATCAATTTTCTCCCAGCCACCCGCGTTTTGTTGCTTCTGCCAAAACTTTTTCTACGGTAAACTCTAACTGGGGTACAAATTCATGTGCCCGAATCATTGCTTCAGTAAAAAGTGAAGAGTCTTCTATGTACTCATGCACCATGCGATTGCGTAACTTTCGCATGGTAAGCCATTCATCAAGAGATTGAATCAAGCCGATTTTTTCAGCCCGACTTAAGTTATCAATTTGCACGCCAACCGGCTCTGCCAACAGCTCTAATACAATTGGCAATAACTTATCGCCTATTGTGTCCTGTAATCTTCCGAACCTGGAAACAAAGGCTTCGACTTTTTCAGATAATGCCGGATTATCTGGTAATGAAGATGCCGTATCCTTGGTAAAACCATTTACAAAAAGACTGCTATCAGTCTCTTTAAGATATTGTAATTCCTTTTCGATAACCCTGCAAAAGAAAGCTATGCGGGAACTATCAGACAAGAACAGATTCCCGCTGGTCGAGCAATATTCCTGTATCTAGTGCGGCCCTATGTACCGAATCAAATTTCAGATCTGGCGCAATCAAAACAACATCTACATTGCGACCTTCCATTTTTTTAGAAATTTCAGCTTCGATTGAGGCGCATAATCTGGCCGGATGACTTACCTTTCCGGTGACCTGAATCGCAAGATCAATGTCTCCACCACGTTTTGTATCATCAATACGGCTGCCAAAAAGAAACAGCTTGTAGTCAGTATGTACTTTTTCTGTTACCGTTGATTTTATGATGTCAAGTTGTTCATTGCTAAGGCGCATAACACGAGCTCTCAAAATGATGTTTATACCAGACTATGCTTATCTGATTTTGAAATTTGATTTGCATATAAATCTGCCACAGGAAAGCAAAGATCATAATCATTCCAGAATAAATCACCTTCTGCAACATGAAAGGCTCTAAAAAGCTTAAGGTTCTGATATTTATTGATGTGCGGATTTAAAGAATTTTCAAGAAATTCTCTAAAATCAATCAGTTGAGATGTCCCATCATTGAATCCAATTTTTAATCTGTAATCACCTTCGTACGAGACATGAATTACCAGAATTTCACCATTATAGTAGCTTTGCAAGGTATGAGCAAAGCCTGCGAGAACAAGGTGATCGTCGAGCTCATTACCATGTGCCTTCTGGTCGGCCTCAAACTGCCCGATCAATTGCCCCAGTAATTGTAATTCGGCTTCTACTTGTGCCTTAAGGTGGGCTAGCGTTGGCTCAAGAGACTTACTCATAGAGCCACAGATTTTTCATGGCTCTCAACCTGCGCAAAAGGGAAAAGTCTCAATCCGGTAGAATGAATTTCTGCGAGCACATGTGCAGGAATATTCTCAACAAGAATGTCTACACTTGTTTTAAATTTCAATTCTACCTCGGTCATCAGTTGAACCATCTGTGAAAAGCTCAAGCCCGGCGCATATAAATCAATATCCGAATTATCATCGGCAGTCAGGGTCGCTGTTGAGCCGAATAAAATTAACTCAGTGAAGGGATACCGCTGTAACTCGGGCACCATCTCTTTTAGTGCCTCAATTCGCACAAGGGAATTCATCCACCTGTTTTCCCTTACCATTTCTTGACGCTTTTTATAATTTTCAAGATACGTAGTAGACATTGATCTCTGTGCCAGCATGAATCAAGCCAATTTTCAGTTTCTTGCCTTTGATAAAACAAGAATCTGATGAGACTTGGCCAATTCTTCAGGTTCTACCTGAAATTGCTGAGCCTCAGCCTCTAATTCTGCAATTTCAGCTCTTAGCGCATTAAACTCTCGATTCTTGCGTTTCAAAAACTCATAGGTCATTCGTGCACGATGCTCAATTCCACTGGGAGTTAACGCGTACAGATAGCTCCACTTGCTTCGGGAGTTTCTAAAATTGCGTGCTTTGATAAAGCCTTTTTCAACAAGGGCTTTGAGTAAATAATTCACCTTGCCAAGACTTACTCCGGTTTGATGAGCAAGCTCCCGCTGGGTTATCTCAGGGGAAATGTCAATTAGTCGCAAAAGCTGAAACTGCACTTCATCCAGATTCTCTAATGATGGTTCCATGATACGATTTTATAAAGGCCCGGGCATTACACGATAAGGAACAAATGTATATAAAAGAAAAAAAT
>CAYGNU010000071.1:0-12634 GCA_964351175.1 uncultured Roseivirgaceae bacterium
TTAAATTTTGCCGCAAATTAATGAATTTGGAATGGCTTATGATTACTTTAGAGCAGGAAATTGACAATATATGCGCGAGGATTATTTGCAAGCTGATGATGAAAATTTAGGTCCCGTTGAAAAGGAATTTGAACGGGCGCTACGGCCATTAAACTTTGGAGATTTTACTGGACAGAAAAAGGTTGTAGAGAACGTTAAGGTCTTTGTTCAAGCAGCACAGAAGCGTGGCGAACCACTTGATCATGTTCTTTTGCATGGCCCTCCCGGTTTAGGAAAGACCACTTTGTCGCATATAATCGCTAATGAGCTCAATAGTAATATTAAAGTTACATCTGGTCCTATCCTTGATAAACCTGGAGACTTGGCTGGGCTACTGACCAACCTAGAGGATAATGAGGTTTTGTTTATTGATGAAATCCATAGGTTGAATCCTATTGTGGAAGAATATCTATATTCTGCCATGGAGGATTTTAAAATAGATATTATGTTAGACTCTGGACCAAGTGCAAGAACGGTTCAGATTACTTTGGCCCCCTTCACATTAATAGGTGCTACTACAAGATCTGGACTCTTAACTTCACCGCTAAGAGCTAGGTTTGGTATTAATGCTCGGCTCGAATATTATGACGCTGAACTTTTAACCTCAATTGTAAATAGATCATGCAGTATTTTAAATACAACCATTAATAAAGATGCTGCTTTTGAAATAGCCAGAAGGAGCAGAGGAACTCCGCGAATCGCGAACAACTTATTAAGAAGAACCCGAGACTTTGCTGAAATTAAGGGTGATGGAACCATCACAATGGAAATTGCTCAAATGGCTTTAACTGCTCTTGACGTTGACCAACACGGGCTAGACGAAATGGATAATAGAATATTATCTACTATTATCGAGAAGTTTAAGGGAGGGCCAGTAGGACTATCAACAATAGCTACTGCATGTGGCGAAGAAGCCGAGACTATAGAAGAGGTTTATGAGCCATATTTAATACAGGAAGGCTACATAAAAAGAACTTCAAGGGGAAGAGAGGCAACAGAACTTGCTTATAAACACTTAAAAATAGTGCCCCCGAGTAGAACAGGGGGCCTGTTTCAATAACGATTTTCATAAATTTTTCAATGTACCATTTCGATGGTTAAACACTAAATAAAAGGGCTTTATTTTCTCTAAATGATGATTTTTTAGCAATAGAGTTGATTTTGAACAAAAAGAGTTATTTGCTCAAATGTAAGATCTGAAAAAAGTTCAAAAAAAATTTAACATTTTGTAATATTTGTCGTCTAATAGGTACTAACGGGTTAAATAATAAAACCATGAAAAAGAAAGATTTTAGATTTTGGACTATTTCACTTGGTATCTTTGTAGTGTTCATTTTAACTGCAATGAGTTTTAACCATTCTTTTAATTCAAAAACAGATTTAGATACGCATTCTAAAATTATGGGCAAATACAAATCTATGCCTGTTATAGCCACCCCTTTTTACATTTTAGCCAAAGGCCTTAATATTGTTAATAAGTAATTAATATCTTGAGATTGCCTTCTCAGCCTGTATATTTGGGTTGATGTCTGGCAAGTCTACCATCCAAAATAATACAAATTTAATAAAACAAGCAGCCGAGAATCTCGGCTTTATGTTTTGCGGGATTTCCAAAGCTGAATTTTTAGCAGATGAAGCGCCTAAACTAGAGCAATGGCTTTCTAAAGGAATGCATGGTTCAATGCATTACATGGAAAATCATTTTGATAAACGGTTGAATCCTGCCCTACTTGTTCCTGGAGCAAAATCTGTAATATCATTAGTGTATAACTACTATCCTAAGAAGGATCTTGATGATTCTGACAACTATAAGATAGCAAAATATGCTTACGGTCAAGATTACCATTATGTGGTAAAAGACAAAGTAAAGTCCCTTCTTAATACTATTCATGATAAAATTGGAGAAGTTGACGGGAGAGCATTTGTTGATTCGGCTCCTGTAATGGAGCGCCAATGGGCTCAGCGGGCGGGTGTAGGATGGATAGGAAAAAATAGCTTGCTTTTGAATAAGAAAAGCGGCAGCTTTTTCTTTTTGGCTGAGTTGATCCTTGATCTTGAACTTACTCCAGACGGACCAGTTAAAGATTTTTGTGGTACCTGCACGGCATGCATGGATGCTTGTCCTACTGATGCAATTCCCGATCCTTATGTAGTTGATGCTAGTAAGTGCATTTCTTATTTTACAATTGAATTAAAAGAACAGATTCCCAATGATGTAAAAGGCAAGTTTGAAAATTGGATCTTTGGGTGCGATATCTGTCAAGATGTATGTCCTTGGAATAGATTTTCAAAACCGCATCAAGAGCCTGCTTTTGAACCTCATGAAAAACTTGAGGGCATGTCAAAATCAGACTGGGAAGATATAACAGAGGATGTATTCCGTGAAATATTCAGAAAGTCTCCCGTTAAGAGAACCAAATATGATGGTTTAAAAAGAAATATAAGATTTCTTAAGTAAACCAGATAGTTAATAATTTAGGATATTTATCTCCTGTCAGAGACTTTTCATTGCTTACCCAAGCAAAATTCATTATTATCGATTATTAGTATAATTACCTTCGAAACACAAAGAATGCAGGCACGCCTTTTTCCTAAAATTAATACACTCATTTTATTGCTTGTGTTCTATGGCGGCCTGTGTTCTGCTCAGCGTGCTAATTACCGAACTTTAGATTTTTACGATAATAACAATGGCATGTCTCAGGGCACTGTCAATTGTATAGTGCAAGATAAATATGGCTACATATGGTTAGGCACACAGGACGGACTTAATAAATTTGACGGACTCAATTTTACTATTTATAAAAATGATCCAAATGTTCGCACAAGCATTAGTGATAATTTTATTACATCTATTGCAGAGGATTATAATGGAGACTTATGGATTGGAACAAGAAGCGGGGGCCTAAATAGGTATGACATAAAAACAGGACTGTTTGAGACATTCAAGGTACAGCCGCAAGCGGAAAAAGGCATTAGCTACAACTGGGTAATCTCACTCCATATTACTGCTGATAGTACACTATGGGTAGGAACACAAGGAGGAGGGCTAAATAGATTTGATAGAGAGAGCAAAACCTTTGAAGTTTTCAAGCATGATATTAAAGATGAAAACTCACTTTCAAGCAATACAGTACAATGCATTATTGCCAAAGATCATAATACACTTTGGTTAGGTACAGACAGTGGCTTAAATGAATTTAATACAAAGACGGGTGCATTTAAGAGGTACTTGAATGATCCTCAAAACCCTAATTCAATATCAAATAACAATATATTATCACTTTATCAGGACAATAATCAAAGGCTATATATAGGCACCAATGGGGGTGGATTAAATATAAAAGAGGGAGATAGATTTACATCGTTCATCAATCAACCCGATGATAATACTTCTTTAACAAGTAATAATGTAATAAGTCTATTACCAGATGATTCGGGTAATATTTGGGTAGCTACAGATGGAGGTGGACTCGTTTCTTTTAATACGTCTATCAATAAATTTGCAATGTATAAAGTCTCATATCCTAGATTAAATACTTTATATCTAGATGATAATAAAAACCTTTGGATTGGTGAGAGGGGAGGGTTAAATAAAGTGGGAAGGCATAGCGAAATGTTCACCATTTATAAAGAAGATATAAATGGAGATCTAATTGCCCCCAATGGGGATATACATGCCCTTTGCGAAGATAAAGATGGTTTTATTTGGTCTGGTTCATCAGTGGACGGATTGAAAAGGCTTGATCCGAAGACGCTGGAGACAAAAACTTATGTCCATACTTCAGACCCAAATACTATAGGCAATTCAGCAATTAATTATCTATTTATAGATTCTAAGAACAGAATGTGGGTAGGAACATTGTCAGGTTTAAGTAGATACGTAAAAGAAAAAGATTCATTTGTGAATTACAGACCAACTAATGATCCTAATAGCATTAGTTCAGGCCAAGTAAATTTCATTTATGAAGATTCAAAGCAACAACTTTGGATATGTACTGACAATGGATTGAATAAGTATGATGAAGCTTCAAATCAATTTCATGTCATTAAAAGTGACCCTACAAACCCTCAATCCTTGTTAAGTAATAATCTATCAGCTATTGTTGAAGATTCTGAAGGAGTTTATTGGATTGGATATTCCTCTAGAGGCATTTCGAGATATGATGCAGAGAAAAATAGCTTTATAAATTATGAGCATCAAGATAATAATTATAATAGCCCTTCAAATGACAGAATACTATATCTATATGATGATCGAGAGGGCAATTTATGGCTTGCTACCTACGGTGGCGGACTAGATAAATTTGAAAAGAAAACCGAAAAATTCATTCACTATAATGAGAAGCAAGGACTGGCGAATCCATCACTTTATTATGTTATTAATGATGAGTTTGGTAATCTTTGGATGAGTCATAACGATGGCATTTCGCGATTCAATGTTCAATCAGAGAATTTTAATAATTATTTAAAAGGCGTTGAATTCAATGGCAGGGCACATTTTAAGTCTGATGATGGAAAAATATTATTAGGAGGGTTTGATATAGTTACATTCTACCCAAAAAACATTTCTTCTAATAAGGAAATACCGCCAGTTCATATCAATGAGTTTAAGCTCTTTAATGAATTAGTTACCCCGAAAGACTCTTTAGGAATACTGAGTGAGCTGCTTGAGCAGACAGATTCAATTATACTTAAACATGACCAAAATTTCTTTTCTTTTGGATTTGTGGCACTCAATTTTACTGATGCTGCAAACAATCAGTATAAGTACATGCTGCAAAATTTTGATGATCAATGGCGAGAAGTTGAAGGTGTTACTCAGGCTTTTTACACTAATGTACCTCCCGGAGAGTATGTCTTTAAAGTTCAGGGTTCCAATAATGATGGGTTATGGAATGAGGAAGGTGATAAAGTTTATGTTCTCATTTTGGCTCCTTGGTGGGATAGCTGGTGGTTTAAGGTCATATTATTCTTTACTTTCTTAATGATCTTTATTTTTATTTATACGCTTAGGTTAACTCGTATCAAGCAGCAGAAATTGGCTCTAGAAGTACTTGTTAATAAAAGGACGGCAGAAGTTACAGAACAACAAAAGGAAATAATTGCACAGAAAGAAAGTATATCTGACCAAAATGATCAGCTAATGGCTTTAAATGAAGAGAAAAATGACTTAATGCAAATTGTCGCTCATGACTTGCGCAGTCCGCTCAATCAAATTAAAGGTCTTGCGTCAATAATTAAGATGATCAATCCTAATTTAAATACCGAGACAGTAAATTCGATTGATTTAATTAATGAACTTGTTGATAGACAAAGCACCATGATTGGAAAGATCCTTGACACAAATGCCATTGATTCCAAAAGATCAAATGTCAAAATGACGGTTCAAAAGATTAACCCAATTTTACAAAAAGTTGTAAGTGCACTTAAAGTAGTGGCCGAAGCGAAGAATACTTCAATTGAAATGAATTTATCTAATCTAGAACCTAATGTTTATATTGATCCGAATTACCTCATACAGATACTTGAAAATATTATTTCAAATGCCGTCAAATTTTCACCACGAGGTACAAAAGTAATAGTGTCAACTTTAGTAGAAGAGGGCAAAGTAAAAATCTGTATCGAAGATGAGGGCCCTGGAATTTCAGAAAAGGAAATGAGGTTTTTATTCGAGCCTTATAGCAAACTTTCAGCCAAACCAACAGCCGATGAACAAAGCAGTGGTTTGGGGTTATCTATTGCTAAGAAATACGTAGAGGTCATGAAAGGTAAAATATGGTGTGAAAGCAACATTGGCAAAGGGGCCAAATTCTACGTGGAATTTGATGAGATTTAAATTTTAAAACACTTTTCTAAAACTGGCTGATGTGTTTTACCAAATTTGGAATAGCACCAATTTCTCAAATCTTCTATTTCTTTTTCAACTAATGACTTTAAGGCCTTTTTAAGCTCCTTTTCAAATAACTTTATATCAAAACTAACTTTAACAAGTATGATTTTAAAGTAATCTAACATAGCTGTTGGTTTAGGTGGAAAGATAAGTTTATCCTTTTTAACAACCTTTAGCATAGTAATCGTTAATCCTTTACTAAAGTTTGACATAACTTTGTACGAGTTATATAACTATAAAGATTCATCAATTTTATATGAAGCTGAAATACAGATACATTGGTTTTCTTTTAGTTCTTTTTTCACTGAGTCTTAATTTTAAGACGCTCGGTCAGGAGATAGAATTGCAACTTGGACCACCAGAGATCGGTGAGAATCAAGCTTGGACAATTACAATCTCTATTTCCAATGAAAGGCTACAGAGTTATGATAATTTCCCAGATATAGATGGGTTTCAAAAGAGAGGTACATCTTCTTCATCTAGCACTCAGATAATTAATGGTCAGGTATCTTCATCACAAAGTATAACCATGACCTATGTTCCCTTAAAGCAAGGTGATGTACGCGTTAGACCATTTAGTATGACCGTCAATGGTAAAGTAGTCAGTTCTCAGGGTTTAGTAATAAAAGTTGGGCCACCTATTCAAAGACAGCGCAGCAGAGACCCATTTAGAAGTTTGTTTGATCATGATTCTGGAGACGATTTTTTCAACCGGGGCGGTGAAACAGAATTTGTTGATATTGATGAAGATGCCTTTTTGGCATTGACAACTAGCAAAAATGAAATTTATGTGGGTGAAGGTGTGACTACTACTATATCTTTCTTTGTGGCTGAGAGGAATAGAGCGCCTTTGCAATTTCATGAGTTAGGTAAACAGTTGTCAGACATTTTGAAGAATGTACGTCCAGAAAATTGCTGGGAAGAGAACTTCAACATTGAAAATATCAATGGAGAATCAATAACGCTAAATAATAAGCGCTACACCCAATACAAAATTTATCAAGGTACCTTTTATCCATTGAATGCGGAAGATATTAAATTTCCGCAAGTAGGACTAGAAATGATAAAATATAAGGTAGCTAAGAATCCTTCTTTCTTTGGGCAAAATAGAAAAGAAGATTTCAAGACATTCTATTCAAGACCTAAAACAGTGAAAGTTAAAGAGTTGCCACCACATCCACTAAGAGACATAGTCGCTGTTGGTGATTATTTGTTAGATGAGCGGATTAACACCAATGATCTTGAGACTGGGCAGAGTTTCTCTTATGAGTTTAACGTTTATGGAGAAGGGAATATCTCTGGTGTTAATAAGCCAGGAGTCGATAATGATGACAATTTTGATTTTTATGAGCCTAATGTCACACAAAATATAAATAGAAGATCGGGCAGAGTAACTGGTTCTAAGTCATTCAATTATTTTGGTATCCCCAAAGAGCCCGGGGTATATAAACTATCTGATTATTTTAACTGGGTTTTCTTCAATCCTAAATCTAGGCAGTATGATACCCTGAAGTCTGAGCAGGTGGTTAGAGTTATAGGAGAGAGTAAAAAGAATGAGTCAATTCAATCCAATGACTTAGGCTCTTTTTATGACCAGATTGAATTTGTAGACAATAACTTATCAAGTACCGATAGCTTTGAATGGGTAAAAATATTTGCCAACATTCTTATTTTGGGTATGTTAGTAGCTTCAGTAATTATCTTTTTGAAGAAAAATTAATCCATCGGTTACTTTGGGAAACTCATTTGGCAATATATTCAGAATTACGACTTTTGGTGAATCTCACGGAAAGGCAATCGGTGTTATCATTGACGGCTGTCCTGCAGGTTTGGAAATAGATGAAGCTTTTATTCAGCAAGAGCTTGATAGGCGTAAACCGGGTCAGTCAAAAATAACTACACAGCGCAGGGAGGATGACACTTTTGAAATTCTGTCTGGAGTTTTCGAAGGTAAGTCAACGGGAATGCCTATTACTATTGTCATTGCCAATAAAGATCAAAGAAGTAAAGATTATTCACATATAGCTGATCAATTTAGACCATCACATGCCGACTATACTTATCAGCAGAAATATGGACTAAGAGATTATAGAGGAGGAGGAAGAAGTTCTGCCAGAGAGACCGCTGCGCGGGTAGCGGCAGGAGCAATTGCCAAGATGATTTTAAAGCAGCATGATATTAAAATTGATGCTTATGTATCACAAGTTGGAGATATAAAAGCTCCCGAATATACAGATCTTGACCTCTCCATGACCGAGTCTAATATAGTTCGTTGTCCAGATCAGAAGACAGCGGATGAAATGATAGAACTCATTGATTCGGTTCGTAAAGATCAAGATACAATTGGTGGTGTTGTTACAGGAGTTTTACAAAATGTACCTGTAGGTCTTGGCGAGCCTGTTTTCGGCAAATTGCATGCTGCTCTAGGTGGAGCGATGCTAGGCATAAATGCAGTTAAAGGTTTTGAATATGGTAGTGGATTTGAGGGTGTTAAAATGCGAGGATCTTCTCATAACGATGAATTTTACACTGAAGGCGATAAAGTAAAAACAAAGTCTAATTACTCTGGAGGAGTACAAGGAGGCATCTCAAACGGTGAGGATATTTATTTTAATGTTGCTTTTAAACCTGTGGCTACCATTATGCAGGATCAAGATAGTGTCAACGAAAAAGGAGAGGCAATAAAAGTAAGTGGGAAGGGCCGTCATGACCCGTGTGTTGTTCCAAGGGCCGTGCCTATTGTGGAGGCTATGGCCGCTCTGGTTATAGTTGACTTTTATATGATGACTCAAACCTCTAAATTACCTTAATTATAAGATTTATGAAGAAACTTCCTTTACACACCAAGATATTAATAGGACTCATTCTGGGATTAGTATTTGGCATAGCCAGTATTCAACTTGGTTGGTCAGCTGAATTCACAGTAAATTATATTAAACCTATTGGGACTATTTTTGTCAAATCCTTAAAAATGATAGCGGTACCGCTTATTTTGGCTTCACTTATTATCGGGGTAGCGAATATTGGAGATATCTCTAAATTATCGCGAATGGGAGGTAAAACGATGGTGATATTTCTTATTACTACTATAATTTCCACTTCTTTGGGACTCTTGTTAGTTAATACTTTTCAACCGGGGAAACAGCTGCCTCTCGAAACAAGAGAAAATTTAATGAGTCTTTATAATTCCACAGCATCGGATAAGGCCAATGTAGCTGCGACCATAAAAAGTGGCACACCTCTTCAACCCTTAATAGATATTGTCCCTGAGAATATAGTCAAAGCGGCAACTGACAATAGTGCTATGCTCCAGGTAGTGTTCTTTGCTATCATTGTAGGTATTGCATTGTTGCAAATACCTAAAAGTAAAGGCGAAACGGTTGTTAAATTCTTTGATGGACTTAATGATGTTATCATCAAATTGGTGGAATACATTATGATTATTGCTCCTTATGGAGTTTTCGCATTGATTGCTTCACTCATTGTGGAAATAGCAGGTGATGATCCTCAAAAAGCATGGGAATTATTAACGGCATTGCTTTGGTATTCACTTACAGTGATTGGTGGCCTAATGTTAATGATGATTGTTGTATATCCCCTTTTATTAAAATTCTTTTCTAAAATTAAGTATTTAGATTTCTTTAAAGGAATGCGACCAGCTATGCTTTTAGGGTTTAGTACAAGTTCAAGTTCCGCTACTTTACCTGTAACAATGGAGAGGGTGGAAAAGAAACTCGGTGTTTCTGAAGAAGTGAGCAGTTTTGTCTTGCCACTAGGAGCTACAATTAACATGAACGGTACAAGTTTGTATCAAGGAGTGGCTGCCATTTTTATAGCTCAGGCTTTAGGGTTGGACCTCTCACTCGGTTCACAAATAATGATAGTTCTAACAGCTACATTAGCGGCAGTAGGATCTGCCGGTGTACCAGGAGCAGGAATGGTCATGTTGGTAATAGTATTAGAATCTGTTGGCATTCCCACGGCTGGAATTGCACTAATCGTGGCTCCTGATAGGATCTTGGATATGGTTAGAACTATGGTCAATCTTACTGGTGATGCCACAGTGGCAGTGGTTGTTGCTTCCACAGAAGGTGAGCTAACTCACCCTAAGGACCTAGAAGACTAAATCACATTCGTACTTTATTATGAAAAAGCCAGCATTGCATGTATTGATCATTTTAGGAATGATCTTGGGATTAATTTATGGGTTACTGGCAAGTAATTTTGGTTGGATCCAGTTTACCACTGACTGGATAAAACCGTTTGGAACCATTTTCATCAATCTTTTAAAATTGGTGGCAGTTCCACTAGTTATAGTTACTATTATAGGTGGAATTACGAGTCTTTCTGACACAACTAAATTAACACGCATCGGTACAAAGACTTTAGGTTGGTTTCTAACAATATCACTTATTAGTGCGACCGTAGGATTAATCTTTGTATTATTAATTGCACCCGGTAAATACATGCCGATTGAGAATAGGGAGGAGTTAAGAATAAAATACGCTGATGATGTGACAAATAGGCTAAATGTTGCGGAGACGGTGAAAAGTAGCGGGCCTCTAAGAGTTTTAGAAGATATTGTTCCGGGCAATATTTTCTTTGCTTCTCAAGATAACAGAAACATGCTTCAGGTAATATTTTTTTCTGTTCTTTTCGGAATTGGGATGGTGATAAGTCCAAGTGATAAAGTAACTGGGTTGAAGAATTTCTTTTTAGGAGTTAATGAGGTAATGCTCAAAATGGTGCATATAATTATGAAATTTGCGCCTATTGGGGTTATGGCACTCATTGCTTCACTCTTAGTAGACCTTACTGGAAATAATCCTAGTGAAGCTATAGATTTACTCAAAGTGCTGGGTCTCTTTGCAATTACTGTTATTGCGGCCATCGCTTTTTTAATGATGGTTATATATCCTATTCTGGTCAATAAGTTAACAAATTTCAAATACATAGACTTTCTTAAAAGGATGCTACCTGCCCAGATTTTGGCCTTTTCAACTAGTTCTAGTGCGGCTACTCTCCCGGTAACTATTGACTGTGTAGAAAAGAATTTGAAGCTAAATCATGAAATTTCGGGATTCGTTTTGCCTTTAGGTATTACGATAAATATGCATGGCACGTGTATTCATCAAGTTGTTTCTGCTGTTTTTATTGCTCAGGCCTTTGGTCACAATCTTGGATTTACTGAATACCTGATTGTGATATTCACCTGTGTTTTAACTTCCATGGGAGCTCCTGCAGTGCCAGGTGCGGGAATAATTCTGCTATTAATTGTATTGGGCTCATTGGGGGTAGAAGCAGAAGGATTAGCATTAATTTTGGCAATTGATAGACCCTTAGACATGATTCGCACCATTCCCAATGTTCTTGGCGATGCTATTGTAGGATCCATTTTAGACAAAAGTGAGAATCGTAATATCAAATCACTTTCAAGTGTTTGATTTAGAACTTTTCTTCTACCTTCGCAGTTAATACCGCGAAGATAAAATTTATGAAAGTAGTCAATCTATATTTAGAGGCCAATCCAAATCCAAACTCAATGAAGTTTGTGGCCAATTTTATGCTTTTACCTGAAGGTATGAGCCACGACATTCCTTCAATAAAGGAGGCGGATAATTCTCCACTTGCCCAACAGTTGTTCGGATTAGAGTACGTTGAGAGAGTATTTTTTATGAGCAATTTTGTTACTGTCACTAAGAAGGATGGAATTGACTGGATTGAAATCAGAGAAGAGATCAAAAATATTATTAAGACTTATTTAGAGGCTGGTAAATTGGTGATTGATGAAATTTCGGATCAAAACCAAATTGATGAAAACGACTCTGAGACGGTAAAGAAAATCAAAGGTATATTAGATGAATACATCCGCCCTGCGGTGGAGCAAGATGGTGGTGCTATATCATTTCACTCTTTTGAAGATGGCAAGTTAAAAGTATTGCTTCAAGGGTCTTGTAGCGGCTGTCCTTCGTCAACAGTAACACTGAAGGCCGGAATAGAAAACCTTATGAAAAGGATGCTTCCGGTAGTACAGTCAGTAGAAGCTGAAGGCGTTTAATACCCTATCAGCAAATCATATCTACCTAAGGCAAGCTCTTGCTGTTTATTAATTGTAAATATTAAGGTTTGTAGCTATATTGGTTGCTTTTAATTCACCTACAATCAGTATAGAGATTTTGATGCAGGAGACACAAATCATTTCTGGAGATCGAATAAAGCCATTTCACGATAAGGTAAATGAAGAGGCAGATGGCATAGTCAAATATTTTATTTACGGGTTCTTTTTATTTGGCATAATCCTTTCGGTTTTTTACTCTACCTACTTGTTGGCTTTAGTTATGGGGGGCCTGTCTTTAGGAGTTTATTATGCTGTAAAAACTTTTGGTAATGGGTATTTATGGACTAGGCTGGTCGTCAGTTTCTTAATATGGAATTTTGCCTTCCAATTCATTTTACAGATGCACGGGACCTATGAAATGCACTTCTTCTATTTCATTGGGTTAACAGTTCTCCTATTTTATGAAGATTGGAGAGTCTTACTTCCTTTAATGGTATATGCTGTCATTACATTTTTATTCATATTTTATGGGCAGAATTCAGAATCAGCATTAGCAGAAATGCTTGAAAATACTCCTCCTTTAAGCTATACTAATGTGTTGATGCATTTAGGCATTCTTCTTTTTTACGGAGGTCTATGTATGC
>CAYGNU010000072.1:0-12431 GCA_964351175.1 uncultured Roseivirgaceae bacterium
TATAATGGTGAATAATAAGGTTATTTTTTTCATTCTATCTTTAGTGTTGTTAAAAAACTTTGAAAATATAGTCAATTTAATCAAATAATTAAAAAATTAGTTCTTTAGGCTACCTACCATGTCTTCTGGTTTTACCCATTCATTAAACTCCTGCTCAGACAAATATCCTAAATTAATAGCTTCTTCTTTTAATGTTGTTCCATTTTCATGAGCTGTTTTAGCAATTTTTGCTGCTTTTTCGTAACCAATATGAGTATTTAGTGCTGTTACAAGCATCAAACTGTTATTAACATGCTCTTTGATATTCTTATGATTAGGCTCAATACCGATAGCACAATTTTCATCAAAAGAAACACAAGCATCGCCAATTAGTCTTGCAGATTGCAATAAGTTATTGGCTAACATTGGTTTGAAAACATTTAATTCATAATGGCCTTGAGCTCCACCAACGGTGATAGCCACATCATTACCCATTACTTGGGCACAAACCATTGTTAGTGCTTCACATTGCGTAGGGTTTACTTTTCCGGGCATTATTGAAGAGCCAGGTTCATTAGCCGGTATGTTAATTTCACCAATTCCAGATCTTGGCCCAGAGGCCAACATTCTAATGTCATTGGCAATTTTGTTTAAAGAAACAGCCAGTTGCTTCAATGCTCCATGCGATTCAACAATGGCATCATGAGCTGCTAAGGCTTCAAATTTGTTTTCAGCAGTAACAAATGGCAGACCGGTGAATTGAGCAATTTTTTTAGCAACTACTTCAGAATATCCTTCAGGCGTGTTGATGCCTGTTCCTACTGCTGTACCCCCTAATGCCAATTCTGACAAATGAGCCAGAGTATTTTTTAAAGCTTTTAAGCCATGATCCAGTTGAGAAACATAACCTGAAAACTCTTGCCCTAATGTCAAAGGTGTAGCATCCATCAAGTGTGTTCTTCCAATTTTTACAACTGACATAAACTCCTCCGACTTTTTCTTTAAAGTATCTCTAAGTTGCTCAACACCAGGGATTGTAGTCTCTACAATCATTTTGTATCCGGCAATGTGCATACCTGTTGGGTAGGTATCATTGGAAGACTGTGATTTGTTTACATCATCATTTGGATGCACCTCACTTTTTCCTTCACCTAGTTTGTTACCAGCCAAAACATGAGCACGATTTGAAATCACTTCATTAGCATTCATATTAGACTGAGTTCCAGAACCTGTTTGCCAGATTACCAGCGGAAACTGATCATCATGCTTGCCTTCTAAGATCTCATCACAAGCAGCAGAAATAAGATCTCTCTTTTCTTTACTCAACACTCCCAAATCATGATTAGCATGAGCGGCAGCTTTCTTTAAATAAGCGAAGCCATAAATAACCTCTAAAGGCATGCTGCCTGAAGGTCCTATTTTAAAGTTATTTCTTGATCTTTCGGTCTGGGCACCCCAATATTTATCGGCAGGCACCTTTACCTCACCCATTGTATCTTTCTCTATTCTGTAATCCATTATGTATTAATATTTTCTGTATTTCAGGATAAAGCAAATTTAGAAAATATTTCCACTAGAGGAGAGGTAATATTTACTCTTTTAATTTCGGCATTCACCGATACCCGTTCGGCATTCACCGATTGACATAAACTTTTGGGTCAGAACCTTAGTAAAATTGAACAAACAAAAACATCAAAGAAATGGGAAATGAAAATAAAAGCGACAGAAGATTTTGGCTAGGCCTCATCTTCGTAGCCATTGGAGCAGTTCTTTTGCTCGACAACTTGAACCTTATACCCTACTATATTTCTGACTCTTTAATATCATGGCAAATGCTATTAGTGGTTATTGGAACTTATACAGTAGTAGGTAAGAAGAAACCAGAAGGATATATACTCATAGCCATTGGCGGTATTTTTCTCCTACAAGATTTTTATTACTTTAGAGTGAGGGATTTCTGGCATATCCTATGGCCATCCGTATTTATTGCTATTGGTGCATCATTAATATTTAGAAGAAACCGTAGCAGAGAAGTTGCTGACGGTGAAAAAAAAAATGATGTAGATTATGTAGATGACTTTGCTGTCTTTGGAGGGCGTGAGATTGTGGTCGATTCTCAAAACTTCAAAGGCGGTAAACTATCTGCCATATTTGGCGGATCATCAATAGATTTAAGAAATGCCAACCTATCTGAGGGAGAAAATGTGCTGGATATATTTGCCATGTTTGGCGGAACATCTATCATAGTGCCACAAGATTGGACAATAAAGGTAGACGTTACTTCAGTTTTAGGAGGGTTTAGTGATCAAAGAAATTCTACCGTAAAGGTCATTCCACACCCTAATAAAGTTCTCATTGTCAAGGGATTTGTTATGTTTGGTGGAGGAGATATCAAATACAATAAATAGAAATGCGCCACCCCTTCTTAGGTAAATCGCTAATATTTTATATCGCAGCATGGGCAGTTATTATAACTGCCCATGCTGTTGTTTTAATTTTCCAATTAGATTTCCCCTATTTGGTGGCGATTAAGCATAGCTTAATATTCAACCTACCCATTATGGGTTTTGGACTTAGTTACTGGTATGTTGTCCGATATATTTCTAATGATAAACAGCGTATTTCCAGTGCTGTATTTAATCAAGGCATGGCCATTATAATAGGTGTTGCTTCATTGACTTTTGCCAGCGATGCTTTCCTTAATCAGTTTGTTACATATGAGCTAGAGCTGCAAACATTCTTTAATATGGCCATCCCATGGCATATTTTTCTGGGAACATTTTTCATGACTATGATTGTGTTGATTTACTATCTTTTACAATACACAACAAGTCTAAAGGAAAAAGAAAAGGATGAACTACAACTTCAAAATTTGTTGAAAAATGCGGAATTGGAGATGCTAAAATCTCAGATCAATCCACATTTTATTTTCAACAGCCTAAACTCAGTAAGTGCACTTACATTAACCAATTCTGATAAGGCGCATGAAATGGTCATTAAACTATCTGATTTTCTGAGACTATCTCTAGGACGATCTAACAAAGAGCTTCATACAGTTGCAGAAGAGCTGAAACAAATGAATTTATACTTGGATATTGAGCGTATCCGATTTGGTGATCGGCTAAGCCTGACTCAAGATATTAATGAAATATGCATGAAGCATAAGCTACCGGTTATGATCTTGCAGCCGCTTTATGAAAATGCCATTAAATATGGTGTTTATGGTCAACTGGATAAGGTGGAGATAGCAACTAAATGCCATTGTGATGATGGCATATTGTTTCTCTCTATTACTAATAATTATGATTCTACCTCTGCTCCACAAAAGGGTAAGGGCATTGGCTTGAAAAATATTAGAAATAGGCTGGAGTTGATTTATGGGCCATCTGATCTTGTGACCATTGAAAAAAATAAAAATATTTTTACGATTCATCTTCAAATACCGCAAATTACCACTGGATGATAAAGGTTATTATTATAGATGATGAGCAGCTTGCCAGAGATATCATCAAGAAGTTTCTTGAAGATCGTGATGATATTGATGTAGTGTTAGAATGCGCTAATGGTTTCGAAGGAGCCAAAGCCATTGCTGAGCACAAACCTGACTTAATATTTTTGGATGTTCAAATGCCAAAATTGACAGGTTTTGAGCTGCTTGAAATTATTGATGAAAAACCAGTGATCATTTTTAGTACAGCCTTCGATCAATATGCACTTAAAGCTTTTGAACAAAGTGCTGCAGACTATCTATTAAAGCCCTATTCAAAAACCAGATTTAATGAAGCTTTAAACAAGGCTATTTCTCAAGTCAAGAATAACCAGTCAGGAGAAGAAGTAATAGATAAGGTAATTGAAGCAAAAAAGGACAATGACCAACTGGATAGAATAGTGATTAAGAATGGCAGTAAGATTCTCATATTAAGTGTGGATGATATTAGTCACTTTGAAGCTCAAGATGATTATGTGGCGGTTCACAGTAGCGGCAAGAAGTATTTAAAGCAATTGACCATGAAGCACCTTGATGACACGTTGCCTCAGGGTATGTTTGCACGGGTACACCGATCTTATATTGTGGCTATCTCTTTAATTGACAAGCTGGAGGCCTATTCTAAGGATTCATTTATTGCCATTCTAAAAACTGGAGAGAAAATACCTGTAAGTAGAACGGGATATAACCTGTTGCGTGAGAAGTTAAATTTCTAAAGAGCGTCTATCTTTCTTGTCTTCTGAATCAGCTCTTCTTTTTTGGACTTGTCAAAATGTTTAAGTGCTATCTCAAGTTTCTTTTCTTCAGAATTGTCTTTATAATTCACGATTAACTTTGCTCCAAAGTGTGATTTAGAGTTTCTAAGTTCAAAATTAATTAGGGTTCCTTTAGTTAAATGTAGCTTGATTATATTGGCAGAGCCAACATAGTTTTTCTTGCTTATAAAAAACTCCCCTTTATCGTATTTAATAATAATCTCTTCGAGTGGTAAAACATAAAACTGGAAAATCATTACAAGACCAGTAAAGAAAAGCATTTGCCAACTTTGTACATATAATTCTTGGCTCTGCAATTTGACAAGTACTAAAACGACTAATATTATCGCTAAAGCTAGAAAGCTGGATCTAAGTATTTGGAATTTTTTTACATTGTCAATACGCCAACTTTCCATATTTCTAATCTCTCAAAGATTTATAAAACTCCCAAATAACAACTCCCAAACTCACGGAGATATTTAAGGAGTGCTTCGTACCAAACTGTGGTATTTCTATGACTACATCTGAAACAGAAACTATTTCCTGCTCAACACCAAATACTTCATTGCCAAAAACTAGGCAATACTTTTCATTTTTTTCTGGAGTGAAATCAAGTAATGAGGTACTATTTTCTGCCTGTTCGATACTGATGATTTTAAATCCGTCTTCTTGAAGTGCCTTTAAAAATGGTAACGGCTCGGGGACGTGTTCCCAAGCCACCGACTCTGTAGCCCCCAATGCAGTTTTTTGGATTTCACGATGTGGAGGCGTTCCTGTAATCCCGCCCAGATATATTTTTTCAACTAGAAACGCATCACTTGTTCTAAAGGCTGAGCCTACATTATTGAGGCTTCTTACATTATCTAAAAAAATGGAAACAGGTATTTTATCAGCTTCTTTAAACTCATCAACGGACTTTCTGTCCAACTCTTCATTCGCTAGTTTTCTCATTCAAAAGTATCAGACATTAATTTTAACAATTCTTTTCTTCTTGGAAGTGTAAAGTTTCGTAAATTGACCTTCGCTGATGAAAGGCCTTTATTTGTTGCATATTCGATTACCAATTTCCCTCCAACAATACTTCTAGCCTTCACTACTTCAAAGCTTTTAATGTCCTCAATATTTAGGTCAAGATCTTCAAATTTACTTTTATTGAAAAGGCTGCGATTTGATATTTTAAAACGACTGCCCTCCTTTGAAACAGTAATACTAGTTGGATTTAAGTATAGAAACTGTACAATGATAAGCGTAGGCAGAATGCCATTGATAATAAAAAAAGAAGTGTCTTTTGGTTCACCCAATAGCCCGTAGGTTAATGAACCCAACGCCATGACTACCGATGCAAAAACAAGAATACGGAGTGCTTTCATTTGTACTCTGTTTTTTATCTCCCAGTTGTTTGGCACTTTCTTGCTCATTGTTCAAAGATAATGAGTTTAGAAACAAGATGTAAGAATTTTTATGTGCTCAATTACCAGTGAACAATGGCCTATCTGCCAATTTAAATTTTAATTGACCTCAAAATATTTAATCTTTGTAATCTGCATAAAGTACCATCAATGGCCAAAACAAAAGACGCAAAAGAGACTCCTTTAATGAAACAATACAATGCCATAAAGGCAAAGTATCCTGGGGCATTATTGCTGTTTCGCGTTGGTGATTTTTATGAGACTTTTGGTGAAGATGCCATTAGGGCGAGCAAAGTACTAGACATAGTGCTAACTAAAAGAGCGAATGGTGCTGCTTCTCATATTGAATTGGCGGGTTTCCCCCACCATTCACTTGATACCTATCTTCCTAAATTAGTTAGAGCGGGAAATCGTGTCGCTATTTGTGATCAGTTGGAAGATCCTAAGTCAGTTAAGGGCATCGTAAAGCGAGGAGTTACAGAATTGGTTACGCCTGGCCTTTCTTTTAATGATAATGTTTTAGAGAAGCGATCCAATAATTACCTGGCATCTATTCATTGGGGGACTGAAAAAATTGGTGTGGCATTTCTTGATGTTTCTACTGGAGAATTTATGGCTGCAAGAGGCCATGCTGATTATATATCCAAGTTATTTCAGGGCTTCAATCCTTCGGAAGTAATCTACAGCAAGTCTGATAGAGGCCATGCCGAGAAGCTATTTCATGATGAGTATAACCTTTTCTCTATTGATGAATGGGTTTATAGCTTTGATTATGGCTATGATAAACTGACCGACCATTTCAAAACGTCATCATTAAAAGGGTTTGGAATTGAGGAAATGGGAGAAGCAATTATTGCGGCTGGAGCCATCCTTCATTATTTGGAGGAAACAGAACATCGAGAGACTGGTCATATCTCTGCCATTTCGAGAATAGACGAGGAGAAATATGTGTGGCTTGACAAGTTTACCATTAGAAACCTTGAACTCATCTATGCACAAAATGACGGTGGGGTACCGTTGATTCAGGTATTGGATAAAACGGAAACCCCCATGGGCTCTAGGATGCTCAAGAAATGGATGGTATTACCACTGAAAGATGTAAATGCGATTACGGATCGACATAAAATAGTCTCTGCCTTTTATGAGAATGAAGATTTGCTTGAGGAAACAAGAGGCTATCTCAAGCAAATAGGAGATTTGGAAAGACTAATATCCAAGGTTGCTGTTGGAAGAATCAACCCTCGGGAAATGATTCAGTTGAAAAAGGCATTGAAAATAACGCAGCCTATTCAAAAGGCAATGATTGATCACCCACTGCCTGAGATCAAAAAACTTGGAGATCAGATCAATTTATGTGAGTTCCTATTAGAGAAAATTGAAAAAGAACTCAAAGAAGATGCCCCACTTTTATCCAATCAAGGTAATCTGATAAAAGATGGAATTGATAAGGAGTTGGATGAGTTAAGACAAATCGCTTACTCGGGTAAAGATTATCTTTTGCAAGTCCAAAAGCGCGAAGTGGAGCGTACTGGCATCACTTCTTTAAAAATTGCTTATAACAAAGTCTTTGGATATTACCTTGAAGTAAGCAATGCTCACAAGGATAAGGTGCCCCCGGAATGGATCAGAAAGCAGACTTTAGTAAATGCCGAACGTTATATTACCGAGGAGCTTAAGATTTACGAAGAGAAAATTCTTAATGCCGAGGACAAGCTCTTTGTTATAGAGCAGCGACTATTTCAAGCATTGGTAACCGCAGCGGCTGATTATGTAACTCAGATTCAGCAGAATGCCAGAGTTATTGGGGCTTTAGATTGTCTTTCATCATTTGGACTAATAGCTAGGACGAATAATTATAGGAAGCCTGATGTTAATGATTCAACCGTCATTGACATAAAAGAAGGTAGACATGCTGTAATAGAGCAGCAACTTCCTGTTGGCGAATCTTATGTGCCCAATGATGTATATCTTGACAATAACAATCAGCAGATCATGATCATCACCGGGCCAAACATGGCCGGTAAATCGGCTTTGCTTAGGCAAACAGCTTTGATTGTGCTCATGGCTCAGATGGGCAGCTTTGTACCAGCGGCCTCAGCTTCCATTGGCATAGTCGACAAAGTTTTCACTAGAGTAGGTGCTTCAGATAACCTGTCAAGAGGGGAATCTACCTTTATGGTAGAGATGATAGAAACCGCAAGTATACTCAATAATCTTAGTGATCGAAGCTTGATTTTGATGGATGAAATTGGCCGTGGTACGAGTACTTATGATGGTGTTTCAATCGCCTGGTCCATTGTTGAGTACTTGCATAACCATCAGGATTTTAAAGCAAAAACACTTTTTGCTACTCATTATCATGAGCTTAATCAATTGTCAGAAGATTTTGTGAGGATTAAAAATTTCAATGTTTCTGTTAAAGAAGTAGGCGACAAGATTATTTTTATGAGGAAAATTAAAGAAGGCGGAAGTGAACATAGCTTTGGTATTCATGTGGCACAGTTAGCAGGAATGCCAAACAAGGTGGTGATTCGGGCCAATGAGATTATGCGCTTCTTGGAAAAAGATAAGCATAAGAATGATACAGGAAAAAAATTGCAGGAAGTGCCTAAAGCGAATTTCCAGATGAATTTGTTCGAAGCAGACCCAAGATTTAAAGATGTAATGGCTATGATGGACTTGCTGGACATTAACACTATCTCCCCAGTAGAGGCCTTGCTCAAGTTGAATGAGATTAAAGGAATTCTGAACAAGAAATCGAAATAAACTGTTTTCTTTATTCCAAAGCTAGATTTACTAACTTTGCATAATAATTTAAAATTAGCGGCATGGCCGAAACAGTAGAATTAGAAAAAAGACGAAAACCAATTGTAAAGCAAGAGATTGCTTTTACAATAGTTCATTTGATTCCCCTATTAGCTATCTGGACAGGGGCGACTTTGTTTGATTGGATGGTTTGCCTCGCTCTATATGTATTCAGAATGTTCTGGATTACAGGAGGTTATCACAGATATTTTGCTCATAAATCATACAAAACATCAAGGTTCTTTCAGTTTTGGATAGCATTTTTTGCGATGACATCCGCACAAAAAGGGGTGCTTTGGTGGGCTGCTCACCATAGACATCATCACCGTCATAGTGATACCCCTAAGGATCCACATTCTATGAAACTTTATGGTTTCTGGTATTCTCATGTAGGCTGGATTATTGGGCCAGATTTTAAAGAAACTGATTTTAAAACCATTGGTGACTATGCTAAATATCCTGAGTTGGTGTGGTTGAATAAGCACTACCTAGTGCCCCCAACTACATTAGCCATTTTGGTTACAGCCCTCGGTGCTTACGTTAATGGCGGTAGTATTTTAATGTTTTTTACAAGTGCCGGGTTATCTACACTGTTTATAGGTTTCTTTTTGAGTACGGTATTGACTTATCATGGCACTTTTACCATTAACTCCATCATGCATAAATTTGGAAATCAACGTTATGAGTCTGGTGACGAGTCAAAAAATAGCCTTTGGTTGGCATTATTAACTTTAGGTGAAGGATGGCACAATAACCACCATTACTACGAAGTGGCTGCAAGACAGGGCTTCTTTTGGTGGGAAATTGATATAACCTATTATGGCCTGAAAGTATTGAGCTGGTTAGGTCTGATTTGGGACCTGCGTGGGGTGCCGAAACATATCAAATATTCAAAAAATAAGGCTGAAGCTAAGGAGTTAGCTGCAAAAATGAAGGCAGAAGCTGCTTAATTATTGCTATTCACTGCATTATAACGGTTACAAATTAGTATATTGGACGATATACCTAAATAAAACAGTCTATAGTTTGGTGAATATTAAGGCTTTCTTCGGTTCAGTTCTATTAATCATTTTGATTGTGGCTAATGCCAGCAGTCAAAACATGGATAATAAAAACTTTCCTCAAGAGCTTTCCGAAGAGATAACCAAAGCATTGAGCTTCTTTCCTGAGCTTGATGATTATAGCATTGACTTTGTTTATAAAAAGAGGCTGAAAAATTGCGTAATGCAGGCTCAGCCTAAAATGAAAACTTTTTTTGCTAAGAAAGAGAAGCGCCACTACAAAGTGCTGATAAGTAAAAATCTATCTATGAACGACACTATTATGGTCGTCAATCAATTACCAAATGAGATATTAGTAGGTTGGTTTGCCCATGAACTAGGACATATCATGGACTATAAGGAGCGCACGGCTATGAATATGATTGGCTTCGGATTCAAATATTTGACAAGTACCCCTTTTCTTAAAAGATCAGAACGTAAAGCGGATGCTTTGGCGGCAAAACAAGGCATGGGAGGACATTTGATAAAGACCAAAAGATATATCCTTTTCAATTCCAAATTTACCAAAGAATATAAGGCCAAGATCAAAGATCTTTATCCATCTCCAGAGGATATAGTGGCTTTGGCAGAGGAGTAATTAGGTTTTAATTATCCAAAAGTCAATTAACCTCTTGCAAATACCCAGTTGTAACCTTCAGATTGAGCAACATCAAAAGCATAGCCATTTTCATTAAAACCTTTCAATAGCTCAGGATCTGTGATTTTATTGTTGATAATGTATTTGGCCATCGCACCTCTGGCATTCTTGGCATAGGTCATCAGCACTTTGTATCCACCATTGCTAAAGTCCTTGAAAATAGGGGTAATAACAGAAGCTTTCAGTTTGGACTCTGTCACAGCCTTATAATACTCTGTAGACGCTAGATTGATCACCCATTCGGCACCATCAAGATCATCATTAAGTCTCTTGGTAATTTTATCTCCCCAAAATTCATATAGATTCTTGTAGCTATAATACTTGAGCTTTGTTCCCATTTCTAGTCGATAGGGTTGTATCATATCAAGCGGACGAAGGACGCCATATAGTCCCGATAGAATTCTCAAATGTTTTTGAGCGAACTGTAAATCTTGCTCATCCATCTCGGTAGCGTTAAGCCCACGAAATACTTCGCCATTAAAGGTAAGAACAGCCTGTTTGGTTTTGTCAGGAGAAGGATCTGGCGACCATTGCTGATATCTCGCTACATTAAGTGCAGCCAATTCGTCACTGATACTCATTAGCTCTCCCAGTTTTTTCTTAGAGAATGCACCTACTTTTTTGATCAGTCGAGCTGACTCAGCACCGAAATCAGGTTGTGACGATAGCATGGTGTGAGCGGGAGATTCAAAGTCTAATGATTTGGCTGGAGAAAGAAGTGTTAGCATTTTTCACATTTTGTTAAAATGCGAAAATAACCAAAATGTTAGTTGATGGCAATTAGTATGGCGATTAGTCTGCTTCTCAGATTACTTGTCCTAATTGCTGTAAGTCGTAATGAAGGACAAGACTGATAATCCATTTATTTGTATTGGAATCTAATTGTATCCGGCTTTACCAATAAATCTGAATAGTCGCAAGCAGATACTTGCGCCAGCGTGAGTAGTTTAAATTTTAATTGCAATTCAAGCTTAATTCAAGCTTGTTATAAATTGATTTATTGATCGTCTTAGCTGAAATGCTTTTTGACTTCAGCTCGTGATATATAATTTGCTCTTGGCAATTTATCATCTTATTAATGTCGCAAATTTCATATGTATATTTTGAATTAATCAAAACGGGCTTAGAAATATCAAAAATCACGGTTCCACTTAGTTCTTTTAGTGTACTGTACTTTCCCAGTTTTCCTTTAATCATACTGCGTTTCCTTACATTCCACTGATAACTGAACTCAATTCTATTTATTATTTCATCTTCGATACTTAACCAGATTTCAAATTCGTGATTAACGGAATTGCTAGTTGAAATGAAATTTGCGTTTATTTTGGCTTCAGTATTATCCAGATGGTTTTTTAATGTTTTCAACTCATATGACCAGAGATCTTCATTCTTTCTGTTTAAGCAGGAGAGTTCTGGTTCTACATGATTTTGTTTCCAAATAAGGTCAATGTTTGAAAAGCTTTCAAGGATGTATTCCGTACAGATTTTTCTTGATACTACAGTGTCGACTGTAGTACCATTTTCGTCAACCAAAATACTCGCAACTTCAAGACCCACTAAAGTGTCATTTTGAAATACGCCTGACCAATAATCTGCATTTAGGATGGTTTCTGCCCTCCTTAATTTTTTCATATTGTCGACAGCATCAAAAAGTAGTTGTGCCGGACTCCTATTTGTAATAACTAGCGTGTTTAGAACTGTTAGGCTTTCAACCATAAATATTGTATCCCCCTTTTGTTGTATGGGTACAAACTTATAATCTTGATATGCTACATTAGTTATAGATATTGAATCCTTCACAAATGAAGCTGGGATACTAAAATGGCCTTCGTAATCAGAAATAGTTCGGAATGAGTCCGATAGAATATGTGCCAAAATTATTGGAGAATGGTCTTTTTTATCAACCAGAACAAAGTTCCTATGTTGAGCAAAAAGAGTATTGTTGATAAACAATACTAGAATAAGGATTCTTAACCAGGGTACGATAAAACAGAATGATTTATGGTAGCCGAAGATAGAGCGAATATTTTAAAATAGTTGTGTTTAGAATTAAAGTAGTTAAAGCTTCCATCAATTAATAGATTTAATCAACCCGACCTCTATAGAACAAATGCTTTAAATAGAAATGGATTAGTTGCTACTACAATTAATTTGCTCACTGAATCCTGAAAACAAAAAACCCTGACATTTCTATCAGGGTTTATGTACCCGGGGCGGGACTTGAACCCGCACGACCGCAATAGTCACAGGATTTTAAGTCCTGCGTGTCTACCAATTCCACCACCCGGGCATTAACTA